>JAAUOP010000088.1 GCA_012034805.1 Synechococcales cyanobacterium CRU_2_2
AGATAGACAGTTGGGACAATGGAGCAGCTCTTGAGTCATGGCAATCGGCACAGAAGGTTCTAACCCAGTTTGCTTTTTCTTTCCTTAAAGGCCACACCAGTCTCATCCCCCAGCTAAAGGCACTACCGAAAACGGTAGGGACGAACAGCGGTTCGTCCGTCCTAGAGCCAAAGCTCATTCGCTGTTTCATCCTATCATTCAGCAACGCCGGTAAATCTGTTGGTTCGATCGCCTCGCGCAAGCGTGAAGTCAGGCCCGATCGCACATGATCAAAATCAAAGGAGATCGCTACCATGTCATCCCCCGTACCCGATCTAGCCGATAACTGGGGCTTCACCGAACTCTGGATCGACCCCACTGCATCACCCCCCTACAACCTCATCCTACTGACCGACACCGCGGGAAACAGCAGCATCTACGACCCTGCTAAAAACTACCAAATCATCTTTTCCGGTACCTACCAAGACGCCAAACTCTGGCTGCTAGAAGACGAATACGAGCCTGTCAACGGTCGATTTCAGAGTGCCGATCGCCCCCAACCAACGGCAACCTAATGTTTCTATTTCTTGATAAAACCTTCTCCCAAAAATAACTAATTCGCGCCTGTAAAACTGTTGTGACGATCGCTTTCCAAAAGTGTGAAGTTGGAACTCGAAACTTAGAAGTTGAGGGGCAATCCTTCGGAGCTTGACGAAGCCAATTGCTTTAGGGTTTGATAGAGGCGATCGCCCTCATTTCCTCAGAACTGTTTTGTATTGAGTATTAGACAGCTTGAGTTTCTGGCATGGAAGACGAAACATTATCAGCCTCAGTAACTTTCTCTCCATTCTTCCAAAGCTCATACTCACTTAAATTGATCTCATCATTCCAAATAATTCTATATCCACTCTCATTAACCTTAAAAACCCTACAAAAACTTGGATTTTGCAATGGTGTAAACATTGGCGTAAACAATGGTTCTCATTTACAGGAGATTGCTTTGCGGTTTTCTGGTAACGCAAATATTAAAAAACGTACCGTTTTCGGCTTATCCCTGGCTCGCCGCCCTATAACGGAAGTAAGGAATAGACGTTGAGGCCAGAATCAGGGATCCTTTGGCAGTCGCCAACGTCTGCCCCGTCGAGCGTCAGGAGCAACAGAGAAGATGGGGATTTCTAGTACGAATCCGGCCACCGGTGAAGTCGTGCGTGAGTTTGTGCCGCTGAGCGCGGCTGAGGTTGAGCTGAAGCTTGAACGGGCCGTCGCCACGTTTGAGACCTATCGCCATAGTCCGTTTGACCAGCGGGCCGCTGGGCTTCGGGCCACCGCCGATTTATTGGAGGCGCGTCAACAGGAACTGGCCCAGACCATGAGTCTGGAAATGGGCAAGCTGCTGCGGGCTGGGGTGGCGGAGGTGGAAAAATGTGCGTTGCTGTGCCGCTTCTATGCCGACCATGGCGAGGCCTTTTTGGCGGATGTTCCTGTTCAGACAGAGGCCACACGCAGCTTTGTGCGCTATCAGCCCCTGGGGCCGGTGCTGGCCGTGATGCCTTGGAATTTCCCGTTTTGGCAGGTGTTTCGATTTGCAGCTCCGGCGTTGATGGCCGGGAATGTTGGCCTGCTCAAGCACGCATCGAATGTGCCCCAATGCGCGCTGGCGATCGAGTCAATTTTGCTCGAGGCGGGGTTTCCAGAAGGGGCGTTTCAGACGTTGCTAATCGGCTCAGATCAGGTGGCGGGGGTGATTGCAGACCAACGAGTTGTTGCAGCAACATTGACCGGTAGCGAGGCGGCTGGAATCAGTCTGGCGAAGGCGGCAGGGCAGGTGCTCAAGCCGACGCTGTTGGAGTTGGGCGGCAGCGATGCCTTTGTGGTGACGGAGCAGGCCAATTTGGAGCTGGCGATCGCCCAAGCCACCCTCGGACGACTGCAAAATAATGGCCAAACCTGCATCGCCGCCAAGCGGTTTATTCTGCTGGAGGCGATCGCTACCCCCTTCCTCCAGGGCCTAGTCGCCAATTTCGAGGCGCTCACCATCGGCGACCCGCTAGAGGCTGGCACCGACCTGGGGCCGTTGGCGACGCCGGGGATTTTGCAGGAGCTAGAGCACCAGGTTCAGGTCTGCGTCGATCAAGGCGCAAAGGTTTGGCTGGGAGGCGATCGCGCCTCGCTGCAAGCGACACTCCCGCTCAGGCTCCAAGGGGGAAATTTTTACCCGGCAACCCTGTTGAGTGACCTGCCCCCCGGCTGTCCCGCCTACCAGGAGGAATTTTTTGGCCCGGTGGCGCTGGTGTTTCGGGTGCAGAGCCTGGATGAGGCGATCGCTCTTGCCAATGCCACGTCCTTTGGGCTCGGGGCCAGCGCCTGGACTGAGGATCTCCAAGAGCAGGAGCGCTGTATCCAGGAGCTAGAAGCAGGGGCTGTTTTTATCAACTGTTTGGTCAAGTCGGATCCGCGTTTGCCCTTTGGTGGGATCAAGCGATCGGGCTATGGCCGCGAGTTGGGTGTTGAGGGCATTCGCGCCTTTATGAATGCGAAAACGGCCTGGGTAAATTAGTGTGGGTAAATTAACGTGAACACCGCTGAACTTTTGGTTCGTTGCTTAGAACAAGAAGGGGTGGAATATATCTTTGGTGTCCCTGGAGAAGAAAATCTCCAGGTCTTGGAAGCCCTCAATCACTCGACGATTCGGTTTATCACCACCCGCCACGAACAGGGCGCGGCGTTTATGGCCGATGTCTACGGGCGGCTGACCGGCAAGGCGGGGGTTTGCCTCTCGACCCTGGGGCCAGGGGCAACCAATTTGATCACCGGTGTTGCAGATGCAAATCTAGACGGTGCTCCGCTGGTGGCGTTGACCGGGCAGGTGGGCACCGATCGCATGCACATCGAATCCCACCAGTATCTCGATTTGGTGGCGATGTTTGCTCCGGTGACCAAGTGGAATGCGCAAATTGTTCGGCCTGCGAATACGCCGGAAATCGTTTGCAAGGCATTTAAGCGATCGCAATCCGAAAAACCCGGTGCCGTCCACATTGACCTGCCCGAAGATGTCGCGGCCATGCCCGCCACCGGGGAACCGCTCGTCGTCACTGTGGCTGAGCCCGCCGTCGCCGCTGAGCACAGTCTAGACCTGGCGGCTCGTCTGATTGCCCAAGCCAAATTTCCCCTGATTCTGGCGGGTAATGGCACAATTCGGCTCGAGCCAGCCAAGCACTCACCGCGTTGGCGAGCCAACTCAAAATCCCGGTTGCCAACACCTTCATGGGCAAGGGCGCAATTCCCTATACTCACCCGCTATCGCTCTGGACCGTTGGGCTGCAGCAGCGGGACTATGTCAATTGCGGTTTGGATCGCGCTGACTTGATCATCGCCGTGGGCTATGACTTGATCGAATATTCCCCCAAACGTTGGAACCCTGACGGCCATTTGCCGATCATCCACATCGGTGGCACACCCGCTGAGGTGGATAGCAGCTATCTTCCGGCAGTGGAGTTGGTAGGGGATATTTCTGCGGCGCTGCAATCGCTTCTCGCCCGCTGTGCTCCTGTAGACGCTGTGCCTGGCTACGTTCGCATGCTCCAAGCCAGCATGGTCGAGGAATATGAACAATACGCCGAAGATGAGGCATTTCCGATTAAGCCCCAAAAAATTATCTACGATCTACGCACGGTGCTCGGGCCTGACGATATTGTCATCTCAGATGTCGGTGCCCATAAAATGTGGATAGCGCGCCATTATCACTGCCATGAACCTAATACGTGCCTGATTTCCAATGGATTTGCGGCCATGGGAATTGCCATTCCGGGGGGATTGGCGGCGAAGTTGGTGTCGAGCGATCGCAAGGTTGTCGCGGTCACGGGTGACGGGGGGTTTATGATGAATTCCCAGGAACTCGAAACGGCTTTGCGGGTGGGAACGCCGTTTGTGACGCTAATTTTTAATGATGGTGGCTATGGGCTGATCGAGTGGAAACAGCAGCGCCAGTTTGGCCATTCCTCTCATGTTCGCTTTGGCAATCCAGATTTTGTCCAGCTTGCCCACAGCATGGGGCTCAAGGGCTACCGGGTCGAGTCTGCTGGGGCGCTGGTGCCCACGTTGAAGGAAGCGCTGATGCAAGACGTGCCCACGGTGATTGATTGTCCGGTGGACTATCGCGAAAATCTTAAATTCAGCCAAAAGGCCAGTGAGCTGATTTGTAAGCTTTAGCGAACCGAAGAGAATCGAGTTAAACTGGCTCCTGCCGATTCCAACCTGCCTAAACCATCTCTAAACCAGCCCCAAACACCCATGATGCCTCGACGCTACCGCCGTATTCGGGAGGTGCTAGACCAGCGCCAGCCGGACTTGACGGTGATGATGGAAAATGTCCACAAGCCCCACAATCTATCCGCAATCTTGCGCACCTGTGATGCGGTGGGTGCCCTAGAGGCCCACGCGGTCAGCGAGAAAGGAGCGGTACAAACCTTCAACACAACGGCCCAGGGCAGTCAAAAATGGGTACAGTTGACAGTGCATCCGAGTACGGAGGTGGCGATCGCCCATCTCCAAGCCCGCAGCTTTCGCGTCTATGCAGCCCACCTCTCAGACCAAGCGATCGACTATCGCCAAGTTGACTTCACCCAGCCCAGCGCAGTATTGCTCGGCACGGAAAAATGGGGGGTGAGCGATCGCGCTGCACAGTTGTGTGATCAACACGTTGTCATTCCGATGATGGGCATGGTGGAATCGCTGAATGTCTCGGTGGCCAATTCCGTGATTTTGTTTGAGGCCCAGCGGCAACGGATCATGGCCAAGATGTATGACCAGTCTCGCCTTGAGCCAGAGGCCTACGATCGCATCCTATTTGAATGGGCCTATCCAGAATTGGCTGAAAAATATCGACAGCGGAACGAGCGCTATCCGAGGTTGGACGACGAGGGACAATTGCTAGAGCGGGGAAGTCTCTAGCAATTGTCCGAGCGTCAGGTTAAACGATCAAGAAGTCGCTGGCGCTGATGCGGGGTGCCCCCTGCAGCGTCGCGATTTTGACCGATTGGGCTGACCCAGGCAAGTTCTCAAGGCCTTGGTAGAACAGATCTCCCGAACTGCCGTCGTAGATGAACTTGGCGTTGTCTGGGGCGCGGCTACTGCCCAACACCACAAACTGGTTCGTTGGTAATGCACCTGCGGTCAAGTCTCGGAAGGGGATATAGTTGCGTGTTCTGCCTCCATCTATGGCGTATACGCTACCCACAGCGCCTGGTGAATTTTCGAACACGAGGCGATCGCGCCCGACCTCAAAATCCCTGACAATATTCGCCTCGATCGCTCGGGACTGAACACCGCCCGCGCCACTATCGACAACCGAAGCCGCAATGAACTTAAACTGATCCGCCCCCGCGCCCCCGGTCAATGTCTCACCTTCATTCGCGATCAGCGTATCGTTACCACTACCGCCAATGAGTGTATCTTTTCCAGCAAAGCCATTGAACTGATTGGCTGAGTTATTGCCCTGGATGCGATCGTCACCGTAACTTCCCACCACTTCGCGGAAATTTTGCACAACAAAGGCCTGTCCGCCAAGGCCAGGAATCCCCTTGACATTAACTGAATCTATACCCAAATCCACGTCTAAATAGGTACCTGAAAGGGTGACCATGGACGCATCAATCTTGTTGCGCTGATTCTGGGCTCCAATAATCACCTCAATGCTTTTGAGCTGATCGTTTCCCTGTCCGGATTTAGTGATTTTGCCGATCGCCTCCAGCGTAATCGCTTGGGTGAGTTCGCTATAGTTGGCAATGTCTCGACCGACTCCGCCATCGAGGACATCGTCACCCCGCGAGCCCCAGAGGACATCGTCGCCCGACGCCCCAAATAGGCGATCATTACCTGCACCGCCATCGAGGACGTCGTTGCCACTGCCGCCGTACAGCAGATCGTTGCCGGCTTCACCATTGAGAATGTCGATGCCTTGGCCGCCGGAGAGGCGATCGCTCCCTCCTCCCCCATACATCGTATCTGAACCCCCAAATCCAAACATCACGTCTGCTTGGGAAGACCCGATCAAATAGTCCCCACGAGAGGTGCCAAAAATTAGATTGAACCGAGCGGGGGTCGGCAGCTTGTTCGTGAGCTCGGTTGCGGAAGTTGCGAAATCGATCACAGCGTAGAATGTCGCGTTGCTACGCAGGGCATCTGGTAGGCTTGGACTGAGGGCTTCAGGATCAATTTTTAGGGTTTCAGGCTCGATATCCAATGTAAAAAAGGTATGCAAAGCTGGCAGCGTGGTGGGCAGGCCGTTCGCTGTTAAAAAAATGCTCATTGTAAAAATAATCCCTGGGTGAAACAGTGTTCAACGGGGATGCAACCTGACCGCTTTATGAGAGCTTTATGAGAGCCTTAAATTGATCAATTAAACTTCATCGATTTAACATCATCAGTTCAACTTGATTCAATCGAATCGATTCGATTTCATTGGGTCGATCCAAATTACGTTTTTTTGTCAATCGAGTGTTGCCAATTTGGAACTAGTTTTGTCTTTTTTCACCAAACTTAATTCCTCTTTTCAAGAAAATTTTAACAATGCAACGTTCGCGTTGATTTTTCACATTGATTTGAAGCGAAAAAAGTTGAGGAGACGTTGCTGGCTTACAGGATGTTTAGCGTAGGCGCAAACCGCTGTTTAGGGCCGAGTTGCGAATTGCTAAGGATGGATTTGCTGGCGAATTTTTTCGACGATCGCCCCCACGCCATCTTGATCCAACCGGTAGCTGAGCGGATTGGCAATCAGCCGTGCAGTCGTTTCAAAAATTACGTCGATTTCGCGCAAGCCATTCTCTCGCAGCGTCGTCCCCGTCGCCACCAAATCGACGATCGCCTCCGACAGCCCCGTGATCGGCCCCAGCTCCACCGATCCAGACAAATGAATTAAATCCACCGGCAAGTCCAGGGCCTGGAAATATTCCCTGGCGCAATTCACAAACGTCGAAGCCACCCGCGTGTGAGCCGGCAAGTCCAGTGCCGACTGGTAGGGGCTCGACTGCTTCACCGCCACCGACAGCCGACAGCCTGCAAACCCGAGGTCGATCAGTTGCGCCACATTGGCTTTTTTCTCGCGCAGGACATCGTAGCCCACAATCCCGAGGTGAGCTTGGCCATATTCCACATGCACCGGCACATCTTTGTTGCGCACAATCATGGCTCGGGCTCGACCCGTGGGGTCTTCGATTTGGAGCTGGCGCATGCCCGGCTCGAGAAAAGCGCTAAAATCTAGCCCGATCGACTTGAACAGCTCAATGCTGCTTTTGGTTAATTCGCCTTTGGCCAGGGCAACGGTTAGCATGTGGGTGGGTTTGGGCTAGCATGGATGGGTGATGGAACATTTTAACAAGCTGCGGATCCTGCTCGTTGATGATGAAGCGGAACTGACCACCCCCCTGAGCCGGGTGCTTCAGCAGGAGGGCTACGCAGTGGATTTGGCCCAGGATGGTGAACAGGGTTTGGAGCTTGCCCGTCGATCCTCCTACCATCTTCTCATCCTCGACTGGATGATGCCCAAGATTTCTGGCATTGAGCTGTGCCAAGCCCTTCGCCAGCAGGGCGATCGCACTCCCGTCCTCTTCCTGACGGCCAAGGACACCGTTGACGATCGCGTCGAAGGCTTGGATGCCGGAGCCGATGATTACTTAGTCAAACCCTTTGAGCTGCGGGAGCTGTTGGCGCGGGTGCGGGCGTTGTTGCGACGTCCCACTAACCTCACAGCCCCTGACACTGCCGGGGGCGCGCCCAGCACTGGCACCCTGCTCATCTTCGAAGACCTGGAACTCGATCCAGACAACCGCACGGCTCGGCGGCGGGGACGCAGGATTGATCTGTCGGAAAAAGAAACGCTGTTGCTGACCTATCTGATGCAACATCCAGCGGAGCTGTTGACTCATGAGGCTATTCAAGCTTTTTGTGGGGGGGGGATCGCCAACCCTCCAGTAATGTTCTCGCTGCCCAAATCCGTCTGCTCCGCCGCAAGATTGAAGCCCCGAGTGAACCTCCGTTGATCCACACGGTTTATGGTAGGGGCTATCGTCTCAGCAGCTCAAATCCTGTTGCGGATCATGCAACTTCGATCGCGAGTCATTCAAGTTCTGTCGCGGGTCATTCAAATTCCGTAACTTGAAATGCTGTAGTTTGCGATGCAAGACGCCAACGCAAACTACGTTAAACATCAGTAGACCTCTGGCAAGACCTCTTGCAAAAACCAAAACCCTTACCCAAAAGTCCCTCTTCCACCGGGGGAGAGAGACTTTGAAGTGGCTCCCCTTCTCCTTTTTTGGGAGTAAGGGGTTGGGGGACAAGGGGGCTGTTTTTTCATGCAAGAGGTCTAATCCTAGACTTAGATTCAAATGACAGAGCATCAATGATTCAAATGACAGAGCATCAATTTAATTTCAGGAATTCGGCTGATGAATTTACGCAGCAGTTTGCAAAACAGGGCAAACCGCCTTGCCTTCAGTCTTTCAAATGCAGAGGTCAGATTAAAATAATCTTTAGATTCCTTAGGCCGAGCCCCCTAGGCTTGAGAATGAACCCCTACGGCTGGCCATGCGCCTGGTAAAGAGTAGAAACAAAAAAGCTCGCGTATCCTAGCATATTTTAGTCTACGTAGTTCACGTATTACACCGTGGAGTCCGCTAGATTTTTCTCTAGTCATTGGTAATGGTTTCTTGGGACAGTCGCGTCTATGTATAGCCCCATTGAGCCTGAATCCGTCGAACCTAGGCTTGCAACATCCGAGTCGTCTGAGGCCAGGCGACTTGAGCCGCCCCATGCCACAGCGCGCCCAGAGCGCTGTGCCGATTTTATATTGTTGGTATCGGGGCTTCGGCTGGGGGGTTGCAGCCGATTGAAGCCTTCTTTGCCCAGATGCCATCCAATACCGGGGCTTGCTTCGTTGTCATTCAGCATCTTTCCCCAGACTTCAAAAGCTTGATGAAAGAGCTGCTTGAGCGACGGACATCGTTGCCGATTTACAAGGTCGAGAACGGCATGGTGCCCTGCAAAGACTCGATTTATCTGATCCCGCCGGGACAGAATTTGATTATTCGCGATCGCCAATTCCATCTGCTCAGCCAAGAACGGGACACCGCCATGCCGGTGCCCCACTACCCCATTAATTTATTCTTTCAGTCCTTAGCAGAAGATTGTGGCGATCGCGCCATCGGCGTTGTGCTCTCGGGCACCGGCAGCGACGGCACCCGTGGCCTCCAGGCGATTAACGAAGCGGGTGGACTGACCCTCGTCCAAGACCCGAGCACCGCCGAGTTTAATGGAATGCCGAATAGTGCGATCGAAACCCGCATGATCGATCAAATCCTCTCGCCGCCAGAGCTAGCCCAAACCATCGCCCGTCTGGTCGGTTCCCCCCAGGTCATTGCCGATCTGCGCACCGAGAGTGACCGCATTCGCTTGGCCGCCCCCGACCTCGACCAAATCATCCAAATCCTCAGCAACCAGGAGCAGGTGGACTTCTCCTTTTATAAGGAAAGCACCCTCTCTCGCCGCATCCACCGTCGCTGCCTCGCCGCCGGGTTTCAATCCCTGCGCGACTATATTCAGCACCTGGGAACCTCTGAAGAAGAACGGATGCTGCTCAAAAGCGATCTGCTGATCAAAGTCTCCTCGTTCTTTCGCAACCCCGAGGCTTGGAGCTTTCTGGAGAAGCAGGTGCTGCCCGGCTTGTTAGAAGTGATGGAACCCCAGCGACCCCTACGCATCTGGTCTGCCGCCTGTGCCACGGGCGAAGAAGCCTACTCCCTCGCCATGTTGATCCATGAATTGGCCGACCAGTTGGGTTGCCCGGTGCACGCCAAGATCTTTGCCACAGACTTGGATCAAGCTGCCCTCGATCGCGCCTCCCTGGGCGTTTATCCCGATACTATTCGCAGCGAAGTTTCGGCCCGGTTTTGCACAAATATTTTGAACCTCGAGACAACGGCTTCGAAATCAAGCGAAAAATTCGCAAGATGGTGATTTTTGCCAATCACAATCTCGTTCAAGATGCGGGCTTCACCCGTCTCGATTTGATCAGCTGCCGTAATGTTTTGATCTACATGCAAGGTCAACTCCAGCAAAAAGTCTTGCATGGCCTCAACTTTTCCCTACGCTCCAACGGTATTTTGTTTTTGGGAGAATCGGAGACTCTGGGCAATGCCGAAGGTGCTTTTACCACCTTGCATGCGCGCTGGCGCATCTATCGCAAGTTTCGATCCACCAATTTGCTCAATATTCCCCGTGCCAGCCTCCAGGAACATTGGCTGAGCAGTCGCTTTTCCCCTCGAGCCACAACGCCCTCAAGCCTCGATCCCATTCTCGAAGGCACCTTGCGGAGTTTGGTGTCTCGCCGGGGGGGCACCTGTTTGGTGGTCGATCGGCACAACTGTCTAATCCATGTGGCCGGGGGATCCGCCGACGTGCTGTTGGTGCCCGAAGGCCGCCTCAGCAACGACCTGGCCCAACGCGTGGTGCCTTCGCTGCGGTTGCCCATCAACACGGCCATCAATCGAGCCCGGCGATCGGGCACAGAGGGCGCATCCTATCGCGGTATCGTGTTGCGAGAGCAGGAGCCTGAGGCCCGCACGGTCAAACTCGAGGTCTGGCCCCTCGCTGGCAAAGAACCGGGAATGGTGTCATCGAGCAGTTGCGAAGACCTGCTAATTGTTTTGATTGAAACCGATTCTACGGAAGTGTCCAAGTCTGAAACCACGATTCCGCTGTTTGAGGCCGGTCAAGAGGCTAGCCATCGCATTTCAGAAATTGAATATGAGCTGCAGCAAACCCGCGAAAACTTGCAGGCCACGATCGAAGAACTAGAAACCACCAACGAAGAACAACAGGCCACCAACGAAGAGCTGATTGCCTCTAACGAAGAGCTGCAAAGCACCAATGAAGAGCTGCACTCGGTCAACGAAGAACTCTACACCGTTAACTCCGAATACGAATCGAAAATTCAGGAGCTGCTCCAGCTCAATAGCGACATCGACAACCTGCTCAAGAGCACCGAAATCGGGGTGATTTTCCTCGACAAAGACCTGGCGATTCGCAAATTTACTCCGGCGGCTCGAGCTGTGATTAAGCTGGTCAACACCGACGTGGGTCGCTCCATTGTCGATTTGTCCCACAGCATGGTTCTGGAAGACTTTCCGGCTCTTCTCAAGTCTGTTTTAGCCAGTGGTCAACCCGAAAGCTACGAGGTGGAATTGCAAGATGGCAGACATATGCTGATGCGGTTGCATCCTTACCCCACCAATAACGATGAGATGGACGGTGTTGTCATCAGTTTTGTGGAGATTAGTCGCCTCAAGAAAACTGAGCAAGACCTCCGCCATGCCCAGCAGCAACTCACCCTCAACAACGAAGCCCTGGAAAGACGGGTGGCCGATCGCACTCGTGTTTTGGAACGGTTTAGTCATCATTTGCGGCAACTGCACCACATTAGTACCAACACCTATGCCTCGGAGGCGGAGCTGCTGCAAGCCTATTTGCAAGCGGGATGTTCGATTTTTGGCCTGACGACAGGGAGCTTGATTTGCTTCCACTCAAACCGGCTGACACTCAAAGCCTTTTGCTCGACCGTATTTGAGCAGGAGATCGGCCAGACGTTCTCCCATGAGATTCACTGTTCCGAAGCACTGCATTGCCCTTGGCTACCCTGGAGCCAGCGCCAAAAAACCGTCGGTTATGACACGGTGGATAGTCTGGAACTGAATGAGCATCCCCTCTACGCGGCTGCCGGTATTCAATCCTATTTGGCGACCAAGATTCAGTTGGAAGCTGAGGGATTCGGGCTACTGGAATTTGGGGCGATCGCCCCTCGTCTCGAAGCCTTTGAACAGCACGAGCTAGAAATTTTGGAACTGATTGCCGCTGGCATGGCCAATGCCATGGCTCGAGAACGGACCCAGCGCACCCTGGTGGCCCAGGAGGCAGAATACCGCAAATTTTACAACGAAACCCCGGTGATGTTGCACTCGGTGGATGCCATGGGTCATCTGCTCAGTGTCAGCGACTACTGGCTGGAGAAGCTCGGCTATACCCGCGCGGAAGTCTTGGGGCGATCGATTCTAGACTTTTTGACGTCGGCATCGCAAACCTATGCTCAGCGGGTGGTGGTGCCGGAGTTCCTCAAGTTGGGCTCAAGCCTGGATGTGCCGTACCAGATGGTGCGCCAAGATGGCCAGGTGATTGACGTATTGTTGTCGGCGATCGCCGAGCGCGACCCTGCTGGTCAGTTGCATCGCACCCTGGCGGTGCTGGTCGATGTGACCGAAAGCCGCCGGTTGCAAAGCGAACTGCAACAGGCCCAAGCCCTCGCTAAAGCCAAGGAAACCGCCGAAGTTGCCAATCGGGCCAAGAGTCGATTTTTGGCCAGTATCACCCACGAACTCAGAACGCCGCTCAATTCGGTTTTGGGCTTTAGTGAATTGCTCGAGTGCGATCGCAGCCTCGGCCTAGAGCAAATCAAACAGGTGGAGACCATTCGGCGGGCGGGCAAACATCTGTTGAGTTTGATCAACAATGTACTGGACTTATCCACCCTCGAAGCCGAGCAAATTGCCCCCGTCTACAGCCATTTTGATCTGCATTGGCTGCTGGAGCAGGAAATTTGGAATCTGTTTGATCAGCAAGCTGCGACGAAGGGACTGCGGTTCGAAATTTTGCAAGATCCAGCCGTCCCCCAATACGTCTACACCGATCCGGTGAGACTGCGGCAAATCTTGATTAACTTGGTGGGCAATGCGATTAAATTCACCCAGTCGGGCCAGGTGAGTCTGCGGGTGTCTGCGATCGCGGCGACCTGCTCCCTGGATGCAGATACCCCTACTTCGGGTGAGCTACTACGCTTTTCGATCATGGACACCGGCCCCGGCATCGCCCATCCGCAACTGCCCGATTTGTTTACCACCTTTTCCCCTGCCGATCGGGTTCCGGAGGGTGCGGGTCTCGGGCTTAGCCTCAGTTACCAGCTCGCCCATCTATTGGGCGGCGAACTCGCGGTGGAAAGCCAACTCGGCGAGGGCAGCACGTTTACACTGACGCTGCCCGTTCAACGCTCGGATGCCACTGAAGGCCAACGGGCGATCGATTTTCGCGCTGTAATCGGGCTCGCCCCAGGCCAGCTCAGTTACCGGATTTTGGTCGTAGACTCGGATCTGGACAATCAGCAATTTTTGGTCTCTCTGCTCACCCAGGTCGGCTTTCAGGTTCAGGCGGTTCGCCATGGAACAGAAGTCTTGCCCCTATGGGAGCGATGGCAACCGAGTTTGGTTCTCATTGACATTCAGTTTCCCAATCTCGATGGCCCAGCGCTCGTGCGGCAACTGAAAAATACGCCCCAGGGTCAACACACCCCGGTGATTATCCTCACCGCCAGCGTCTTTGAGCAAAACCAGGCCGAAATTATGGCCACAGGTTGCGATCACTACTTGAAAAAACCAGTGGATGCTGCGGAAATTTTGAGCACGATCCAGCGCCATCTCCAGGTGACCTATCTCTACGCCGACTCGAACCCGGCAGCACCATCTGGGGAGACGGCAGATGAGAGCCAAATTCTCTCGGTTAGCCGACTGAGCCAGCTCCAGACCCTCTGGCTAGATGACTTTTACCAGGCCCTAGCCATTGGAGCCACGGCCCAGATGTACCAACTGATTGATCAGCTGCCGCCAGAGCAATCGGAAGTGGCGATCGCCCTAGAGCGGCAAATCTCCCAATATCGCTTTCAGACCCTGCTCGAGCTGTTTGCACCCCTGTGCGAGCATTAATCAGTCCGATCGAATATGTATATTTTATTTAAGTTGAGATCCGTATTTTCCGGTAAAAATCAATCCTCTTGATCCACGCCGAGGGCGTTTTGGGTGGAAACCGTACGTAAATTAACACTAGAACTCAGTCTTGATTCGACCTAGGATTTCTCTCGTTGGAAAGAAATTGCCAGTTCTGGAGGGGGATACCCCTCGAGTTGGGACTGATCGGCCCCCCTTGTCCAAACTTGTGGCCGAATTTTACGATCTGTCCCCTTGTGGGTGTTTGATCAACCCTATTTTTTAGAAGACAAAGTCCGATCCTATGAGCCTTTCTGACCCTCAGACAGATGCCTCCAGCACCAGCCGTTACTCCCCAGCCTCTCAGGGTTCACCCATGGGTGCAGCGGGTTCGCGGTCAATGCGGGGGCGCACAAGCTCAGCCGCGATGCCCAGCTTGCTCTGTGCCAGTGCAGACTCGATCGCGGCTCAGGTGATCGATCGCGACCCTCGTCAGGCCCAGCTCCCCCAGGCTCAGCTCTCTCAGGCCCAGCTCCCCCAGGCTCAGCCCTCGCCGCCTCAGCTCTCCCACCCCCAGCAATTTTGGTCTGGCCATGGCACCGCCCGAGATGTCTTGGTGGTGGATGATTTGCCCGAATCCCTCGATTTGCTCAGCCGCATTCTGTCCAACCAAGGGTTGAATGTCCGCGTGGCTCCCACCGGTAAATTGGCACTGCAATCGATTCGACTGACCCCACCCGCGCTAATTCTGCTGGATGTCTCCCTGTCAGACATGGGTGGCTTTGAAATTTGCCAGCAGCTCAATGCCGACCCGGTCACCCAACATATTCCCATCATTTTTCTGAGCGCCCATGACAACGTCCAGGCCAAGGCCAAGGCCTTTCAGATGGGAGCCGTGGACTTTATTGCCAAGCCCTTTGAAGCGGTAGAGCTGCTCGCTCGGGTCAAAAACCACCTGCGACTGCAGGATTTGTGGCACCGCTTGCACAAGCGCAACGAGCACCAACAAAAGCTGCTGAATGAACATCGAACGCTCAAGCAGCTGTTGTTCCAAGAAAAAGAGCTGGCCGAAGTCACGCTGCAATCCATTGGCGACGCGGTGGTGACCACCAATGCCCTAGGCCAGATTCAAAGCCTCAATCCGGTGGCAGAAAAGCTGCTCCGCTGTAGCCGCCTCGAGGCCAAGGGACGCGATATCCGCGAGGTTTTCCGCCTCCACAACGAGCTGACGGGCGTTGCCATTGTCCACCCGGTGTTGGAGGCATTGGAGGCCGGTGTGGTGATTTCTCCCGATGGCCAAAGCATTTTGGTCAATGGGGAGGGGGAAGAATTTCCGGTGAGTGAGTCGGTTGCTCCGATTCGCGATCGCATCGGTAATGTGATTGGTGCAATCATGGTATTTCGGGACGTGACCGAGTCTCGACAAATGGCCCGACGGCTCTCTTGGCAGGCCACCCACGACCCCTTGACCCATTTGTTCAACCGCAGCGAATTTGAGCGCCAGCTGCTCTTGGTGCTCGACCAGGTGCGGCTGAAGGATCAGCTCGCGACCCTCTGCTATGTGGATTTGGATCGGTTCAAAATTGTTAATGACACCTGTGGCCACGTGGCTGGGGACGAGCTGCTGCGCCAGGTTACCCTGGCCGTGCAGCAGAAAATTTCGGCTCAGGATATTTTTGCGCGGGTCGGTGGGGATGAGTTTGCGCTGATTTTGCTCAATCGCTCGCCGGAAGAAGCCGAGGCCCTGGCTGAGAAAATTTGTCGCGCGGTTCAGGATTTCCGTTTTGCGTGGCAATCCCACACGTTCAAAATTGGGGCCAGTATTGGCCTAGTGCATTTGGATGCCGACTATCGTGACACCTCGGACGTGCTCAATTCGGCGGATGCGGCCTGCTACTTTTCGAAGGAGCGGGGGCGCAATCAGGTTCAGGTCTATCGGGGGGATAACCAGGCGATCGCCCAAAGACGCGACGAGAGCCAGTGGATCAATCGACTCAATCTGGCCCTCCAGGACGCTCGCTTTTGTTTGTATGGTCAAGCGATCGTCTCCCTGGCCCCCAGGCCGATGGCCAGAGCTTGCCCATCAGCCACCACGAAGTGCTGTTGCGGATGATTGGAGAAGACGGCGAAATTGTGCCACCGATGTCGTTTATTCCGGTGGCCGAGCGCTATGACCTGATGCCGGAGATTGATTTTTGGGTTGTGGAGAATTTCCTGCGCTACTGCGCCCAAAAGCGCCGCCAAAGTTCGCTGGGGCGCTACACGATTAATCTGTCGGGCGCGAGCATCAACAAGCCTAAGTTTGTCGATGGCCTAGAAGAAATGCTGCGGCGGTCTTCGGTGCCCTGTGAAGTGATTTGTTTTGAAATTACGGAAACGGCGGCGATCGCCAACCTCACCTCCGCCGCAAAGTCGATCCGTCAGCTCAAAAATCTAGGCTGTCAGTTTGCCCTGGACGACTTTGGCAGCGGTATGAGTTCCTTGGCCTATCTGAAGCATCTGCCAGTGGACTACCTCAAAATTGATGGCAGTTTTGTCCGCAACATCCACCGCGATCCGGTCGATCGCGCCATGGTCGAAAGTTGTAACCACATCGCCCACGTCATGGGTCTCAAGACCATTGCCGAATACGTGGAAAACCAGCGAATCTTGCAAGTGCTGCGAGAAATTGGCGTGGACTATGCCCAGGGGGATGCGGTGGCAGAGCCACATTTGTTATTTATTGATTGATTGTATTGATTGTATTGATTGTATTGATTGTATTGATTGATTGATTGAAGCTTGACTCTAGGACTTGGGCGGCGATCCTTTGGAGCTTGGCGGAGCCAATCGCCGCAGCCGACTCACCTGACTTTGACAAGGCTGATCGCCATCATCGGAGATTTCGGTTGCTTCTGCATCATCTCGCCCGCAATCCGGGCCTAGCTGAATCAGGTTTTCCATGTTTTGGCGAATGGTCACACAGATGGCATCCAGGGGCAGGTCATTGGGGTCGTGACCAAAGGGATTTTCAATTTCGAGACCGATCGCCTCGATACCCAACAGCGTGAATCCCACCAGCGCCACCACAGGCCCCGTCAGCCAGCCGAGACCTTCCACCAGTGGAAACGGTAGCGCTAGGCAATAAATCAGCAGCAACTGACGCAAATGAATCGAATAGGCCAGGGGCACCGGGGTTTTGAGAATCCGCTCGGTGGCCCCCAAGGCATCGATCAGCTGGGACAAAATCGCCATCATCCCCGTGAGCTGATAAACCTGGAGCCGACCTTGGCGCTGCTGCACCTGGAGGTAGTCATCGATCCACACCGCAATTTCGAGACAGGGGTGATTAACCGCTTGCAAAATTTCGTACTGACGCGGGGTCATCAGGCCTTCGACCTCGTTCCAATAGAGAGGTTCGTTGCGCAGATGTTGCTTCATGGCGATCGAAAACGACGCCACCAGCCGAATTGCGGCGGCCTTACGCTCGCGTTCCACCTCGTTGGGGCTCTCTACCGCCACCAGGATTTGCCGCACCAGGTTGCGCGTTCCATTGACTATCCCCCCCCAGCACTTGCGTCCCTCCCAAAAGCGCTCGTAGGCCGTATTGGTGCGAAACACCAGCAGCAACCCCAAAACCACGCTGGAAACAATCGACTCAAATAACGGCTGCGAAACCACCTCAACCCCATTGGCATACAGCGCCGAAATCACCAGACCAAAGAGCCCGCAGCCCAACACCTGCCGCCAAATCGCCGGCACGACGGAGCCTCGCAGTGTCACGAGGGCGCGGAACCAGGGGCGCTCGCGGGTGAGTCTGGCGACCCGCAGCGAGCCGTGCACTTGGGCCGGGGCCGAGCGGGGATCGCTCAAGCGGGGATCGCTCAAGCGGGGATCGCTCAAGCGGGGATCAATGGAGAACTGGGCGATCGCTCGGGTATCTGCCCAGATTGCTGGGTGTTTTGATAATTTTGATTCTTTTTATGATTTTGATTCAACGTCATAGCCAAACAAATTCGGATTCACACTGGCCCCTGAGTTGATCTCATCCAAACCATAATCTATCCAACGGCGATCGACCAGGGCCGCCGTCGCTGGATCTGACTCCAACACTTCGCCCCAGTCGCGATCGCGCTCCGGCACAATTTTGGTGGTCGCATCAATGCCCATGCGACTACCCAGACCTGATTTTTCTGTTGCAAAATCCAAGCGATCGAAGGGCGTATCCGGCAAAATAAACACATCCCGTGCCGGATCGACCTTCGACGACACGGCCCAGACCACCTGACGCGGGTCGCGGATGTTGACGTCTTTGTCTACCACAATCACAAACTTGGTGTAAGTAAACTGGGGCAAGGCCGTCCAAAAGGCCATCGCCGCCCGTCGGGCCTGACCGGGGTAGGCCTTGTCAATGGAAATAATCGCAGCTTTGTAACTCAGAGCCTCCATGGGCAAAAAGAAATCGACGATTTCGGGCACCTGCTGGCGCAAAATCGGCGTGTAGATGCGGTTGAGGGCGATCGCAATCATCGCCTCTTCCTTCGGAGGCCGCCCACTAAAGGTGGTTAGATGGATCGGATGCTTCCGATGGGTGACACAGCCAAACCGAATCAGTGGCGCATCGGGCGTCTGGGGGCCATAGTAGCCCATGTGGTCGCCAAAGGGGCCATCGACGGCGGTTTCTCCCGGTGTAATCGTACCTTCTAAGATCATCTCGGCATCGGCGGGCACCTCGAGATCCAGGGTTTTACATTTGGCCAACCGCACCCCCGAGCCGCCATACAAACCCGCGAATAGCCACTCCGACAGATCCACCGGAATCGGGGTGGCGGCGGCCATGATGATCAAGGGGTCTACCCCAAGGGCGATCGCAATTTCCAGCTTTTTCCCCTGGGCCGCCGCTTTGCGCAAATGCCGTGCTCCACCTCGCACCGACAGCCACTGAACCGTCATCGTATTTTTCGATTGCAACTGCAGCCGATACACCCCCACATTCGGTGTCCCTGTCTCGCAATCCTTTGTAATCACCAGCCCCAGGGTAATCACTTTGCCCGCATCCCCCCCATAGGGTCGAATCATCGGAATCTGGGTCAAATCCACCTGCTCATCCTTGAGCACCACCTGGTGGCAGGGCGGCAAAAAGTCCCGCAGGGGCTTCGCCTTGACCACATCGAACAGCACCTTACCAAATTCCACCGCCTGGGAAATATTCTTCGGTGGCTTGGGTTGCTGCAGCAGACCCAGCTTTTTGCCCAAAGTCTCCAATTCCTCGGGCCGCTCCATCTTCATCGCCCAGCACACCCGCTCGACGGTACCCAACAAATTCACGGCCACCGGATGGGAGGATCCCCTAACATTTTCAAACAACAAGGCAGGTCCTCCAGATTGGAGCATCCGGTTGGCAATCTCCGAAATTTCAAGTTCCGAATCTACGAGGGCAGAAATACGTTGCAATTGCCCCCGCTCTTCCAGCAGCTTCAAAAATCCCCGCAGGTCTCTGGCCATGGCAACTGTTTCGTTCTGTAAAGCGTCCGCCTTCCATTATGACCTTCTGGGGGGAGTGAGTGGATTACGGCTTCGATCCAGTTTGGTGCTGTGAATCTGCTCTTAATGCTGTGAATCTGGTCTCAGGATTGGGATTACTAACCCCAGAGGTTCGCCCAAGGTTCGGTTAATGCCGTATCTATCCCGCCTTTAGCTTGCACTTGGCCTCGATCGAGCTGGATCTGGGTCGATCTTGAGCCCGCATTGGATTCGCATTGGGCCTACACATCACTCCACTCTTTTGCCCGTCACTCTACGGCTTTGCCCGTCTCAATCGCCTTTCCCTGTCGTCTTGCTGTGTGTCGTCTCGCTATGGATAACCCCGACCCCGCTGGTGCGGATTCAACGGTTCAGCTCTCCCCGACTGCTGGATATTACATTCGCAAACTGCTGCGCTACCAGGGCATTGCCTCACCTGTGGATCCCACAGCAGATCTGACCACGGTGCTGCGGCAGCACTACGTGGATCCCCTGGAACGCCAGACAAAGATAGAAGCCCTGGAGCGCTTGGCCCACTATCATCAGGTTCTGTCATCCCAGGTTAGCCAGCACCCGGAGACGCTGCGGCGAACTGAGCAAGAGATCCTAGCGCTACTCGATAGCCCAGCGATGGAGGAGGGGGCGATCGCCCCCTTCCAATTTGCTCCATCCCCAGAGAATGCCATCGATCCAGGCCTCTCGAGTTTAGAGTCCGGCCCAGGGGGCTCCCAAACCCAGCGGGCTCGATCGGCTCCACTGGTCTCGTCCTACGCATCGACGAAAAAGGCGTCACCCCCGCCCCGCTAGAAACCCTCTTAGAACAGCGTGGCTATCAGCTGAAGACCCTCTGCCACGGGGTCTTCACCCTGGCTGAAATCCACAAGATCCGACCCGATGTCATCGTTGTCAACCTCAAGATGTCTGACGACGGCATTGAGCTGTGCCGCCGCTTACGCCAGGATACGGAGCTGCGCTTTGTGCCAATCATCATGATCAGCGCTTTTCACAGCGTCTCCGATCGCATCAAAGCTCTTAAGCTCGGCGTGGCAGATTATTTGCCCCAGCCCGTAGAGCCGGAGGAAATGCTTGCCCGTCTCGAAAACCATATCCAGTTTCAGCAATACCGCAAACAACTAGAGCAAGAAAATCATCAACTACAGGCTAGCTTGAGGCCATCCTCAGGTCCCAGCCGAGCAGCCCTGCTCGCCCAAGTCGTCCTCAACCAAAGCAGCGACTATCTGCTGTTTATCCAGTCCAACAACACGATCACCTACGCTAACGAATCGGCCTGTGCGCTTTTGGGATACGGCCCCGACGAACTCCTCAATACCCCCATCGACACCCTCGATGTCGGGCTGGCCCCCCAGGACTGGGAAACCATCTGGGAGCACCTCCGAACCCACACGGCACTCAGCCTAAATTCGGTTCACATCACCAAATCAGGGGACATCCTGGATGTCCTGCTCGATTTGCAATATCTCCAGGTTCAGGGAGAAGAGTTTAGCTACATCGCTGCCAAGCGAGCCTCAGCAATTGTAAATTCAAAACTTGCCCAGGTCTCGTCTGGGCGTCTGGGCTCGATGATGTAAGAGGACGACCTGGAGTGCCAACAAGATGGAAGGCAGCCCTCTCAGCTTCGAGCTGCTGTTGAGCTATCTACACCGTGGAATTGCGGCGCTAGAGGAGCCGCGTGAATGGAGTA
>JAAUOP010000228.1 GCA_012034805.1 Synechococcales cyanobacterium CRU_2_2
TTGCCTGGAGCACAGTGGAAGCCTGAAAGCGTTCCTCAGATCGCCTCCCTGCGATGCGCTTATCTCAATGGGTTGCTCGACTTCTGACCTTCGAATATCCCTGTTCTTTCAACTTTGGGATGCTCCCGATGGTTTCGATGGTTTTGATGGTTTCGATTTTTCTGCCCCAGAGTCTGCCGAAGAGAAAGGGTAACCCGAACTCATCCCCCCAGAACGGCTTTGAGAAGGCCCGATCTCGGGAATGTTGTCTTCTGGAACTCTACGCCAGAAGCATCGTGCGAGGGAAAGCACTACCAGCTCCAAACCCTCATCATCCCTCCTTTTATGACTGCTCAGAAAATTCTCATCATTGATGACAGCAAATTGATGCGGTATCAGGTGAAGGAAATGCTGCCCCCCCAAGCTCAGATTTTGAAGCCGCCGATGGCGAAGAAGGCTCGATAAAATTCATCAACTGCTGCCGCATTTGGTCATTCTCGATTGCTTTATGCCCAAGCTCAACGGCTGGCAAGTCGTCAATCAGATCGTCACCTATCCCGAACTGAGCCACATTCCCGTGGTGCTGATGACCGGGCGTAAGGAGGAGATTGAGGGCAATGCCCCAAATCTGTTTGACTACTTTGTCTACGATTATTTTGAGCTGATCAGCAAGCCGTTCAACCAGGCCCTGCTGTTTCAAGCGATTCGAAAGGCGGTTCAGAAGGCAAGGCGGCGCAATGAAGAAGCAGACGCGAGGGAAAGGGCCGCATTCCCGCATTTCAGACAAAGTCTTGCCCCTGTGAGCCATCAGAGCGCGGTTCAGGGCACGGCAATGACCCTTGCCCCCATTTCCGCCCCGACCATCCTCGCTGATTCCACCCCTGCGATCGCCACCCCTGCTGACTCCACCCCCAGCACGACCCTAGACGCCCTCAGCCAATTGCAAACGCTCCAACAGGAGACACAAACCCTGCGGCGACAAAATCAAGAACTCGCCCAGGAAATGGTGCAAATCAAACAGGAGCTCTTGCAAATCACAGAACAGATCTAGGCAAATCCGTACAAGTATGGATTGTATCGGGCCTCAGAACGATCCCCAGGTAAATTTGATCTTGACATACTTAAATTTCTCCTTGTTCTAGCTCATCCCCACGAATCTGGGCATCTTTAACCTAAGGCTTAGATACCCAAAGCTTAGATACCCAAGGCTTAGATACCCAAGGCTAAACTCACGGCTCAACAGAAATCAATCATGGCTGCTCAAAAAGTTTTGATCGTGGACGACAGCAAACTCATGCGCCTTCAGGTGAAGGAGATGCTGCCCGGTAACATGAGTGTCATCGAGGCGATCGACGGCGCAGAAGGGTTTGAGCTCGTTTGCCAAGAGCATCCTCAGCTGCTAATCCTAGACTGCTTTATGCCCAAGATGAACGGCTGGCAGGTGGTTAACAAGATGCTGTCTTACCCAGAATTGCTCAAAATACCCGTGGTGTTGATGTCGGGCCGGGAGGACGATGTCCAGGAGAATGCTCCGGAATTATTTGATTATTTTGAGTTTTTGTCGAAGCCCTTCGACCGGGCGCTGCTGATTCAGGCGATCAAAAAGGCCATGGCCAAGGCCAAACACCGCAAAGAGTTGCCCAAGCCTTCGCCTGCGGCACCGCCCGCACCCCACGCTCTCGAGATGGTATCGATGGCCGCCACGGTTTCCCTGGATGCCACGACGATGCTGCAAAAGCTGCAAAGTGAGGTGGAGGAACTGCGCCAGCAAAACGCCGACCTGCGAGCTGAAATGAAGCAAGTCAAGCAGCAAGTTGCCCAAATCACAAAAATTGTCCGGCAATCCATGAGCCGTGTCTAGGATCCGTGGGAGCGGGGATCAAACCTAGAATTTCCCTAGAATTTTACGGTTGCTTACATCAAGCCTAGAGCAATTTTAAACAAAGTTTTGATAAAGCGATCGCCCTTTGATACAATCTTACCTTTGGAAGGATACGTACCAAGAGGATAGTTCATGTCTCGATATAGAGGTCCCAGACTCAAGATCACTCGCCGTTTGGGCGATCTGCCTGGGTTGACCCGTAAGTCTGCCCGCCGCTCCTATCCGCCTGGACAGCACGGTCAAGCGCGCCGTAAGCGTTCTGAGTACGCAGTGCGTCTCGAAGAGAAGCAAAAGCTTCGCTACAACTACGGTGTCACCGAGCGTCAGCTCATTCGTTACGTCAAAAAGGCACGTCGTGTCCAAGGTTCGACTGGGCAAGTGTTGCTGCAACTGCTGGAAATGCGGTTGGACAACACAGCATTTCGCCTGGGCCTAGCTCCCACGATTCCGGCTGCTCGTCAGCTAGTGAACCATGGGCATGTCACGGTCAATGGGAAAGTTCTAGACATTCCGAGCTACCAGTGTCGCCCTGGCGATGTGGTGTCGGTGCGCGATCGCGATGCCTCTCGCAAGTTGGTCGCCGCAAACATGGAATACCCCGGTCTGTCCAACATTCCGAGCCACCTGGAGTTTGATAAGAACAAACTCGAAGGCAAGGTCAACGGCGTGATTGAACGGGAGTGGGTTGCCCTCAACATCAACGAATTGCTTGTGGTTGAGTATTACTCCAGAAAGGTCTAGCACAAGGTATCCTTCGCCGAGTTTCCGACTCGGTTACCGTCTTACTGGTTAAGGCCTCTGTCATGTCCTCTGACAGGGGCTTTTATTTTGGCAGTTTTTTCTTCGACAGCTATGATTCTGGCGGCTATGATTCTGGCGGCTATAATTCGGGCAGCTGTGATTCGGGCAGCTGTGATTCCGGCTTCAGCATAGGGGAAACCACGGTGCTGATTTCGTCCATGGGAACTTCGAGGAAGTATTGGTGGCGGAAGCACATTTCCTGGAGTGCCGCGATGAAGTCGGTGATGCCTGCGGGAGCTTGCGGGGCGATGCCTGGGGTTGCTTGCGCCGCGATCGGCTCTGCCCAGCTCCGAAGAGTCGCCCCAGCCGCCCATTCTGGCCCAACTCCCCCAGATCCACTAATTTGGACATGGCTTGAATCTGGGTGAAAAACTTCAAAGCCCAGGTCTGCGATCGCGCTCCAAGCGAGCGCCATCAGACGCGATTCACTGCTGCCCAGTTCGCCCAGACCTAGCCGCGTCCGTATTTGCTCAACTTCAACAACCGCTCCGGTGCGGCTGAGATATTTGGCAATCCCCAGTAGGTTGATCCAGATGGTTTGGGGAGTGGGGGTGAGATCGTCGCCAGCGCCGTAGGCCAGGGCCAAAGGCTGCTCCTGGGCCTGGGCCGCCACCAGCCAAGGCCGAAAATCGTTCCAGGTGGCCGGTGTAGCTTCCATTCGCAGCGCCTTGGGCCGATGGCTTTGGCCTCGATAGCTCTGGCCTTGATTGCTTTGGCCTCGATTGCTTTGGCCTCGGGGAATGTCGTTGCCCGACGCCTTGGGCTCCGGTTCATGCAGATCTAGCCCCTGGCCCTTGCGCCAGTCGAGCAGCCAATCGATCGATTCCGTGGCCAATCCAATTCCATCCGCTTGAGGACGCACCGCCACCAAGCGAAATTCATACTGTTTTTGATAGGCATTAAAATCCAGTTCGCCGACTACATCGCAACGCCCCTGGGGCAAATCATCGCGGTTGTGGCCCCACCACAGTCCCGGAAAACCAGCCTGAGATGACTCGTCTACCAACTGAAACTGGGTCTTGAGATAACGAATCTTGCTACCTTTGGCATCTTTGAGGTTGAAATGGCGGGCGTTTGTACAGCGACAGTTGCGGATTAACAATTGTGGCACCGGATTTCCCATGCTACAGGGTTCTAGCAGCTTGAGTTCCCGAAACAGTGCTGGCCCCAGCTCTGCCACGGTTACGGCCAAATCTGCAACCACCGGGGGCATGGTGTCCAGTTGGGAGAGCCGCGATCGCAAGGCTTGGTTAATCCCCTCGGTAAATAAGGCCAAATTTTCGACCGGTAGCATCAGGCCAGCGGCATAGGGATGGCCACCAAAGCGGCTGAGGTGCGATCGCTGGGAGGCCAACACCGGATAAAAGTCGATCTGATGCACCGACCGCGCCGACCCCCGTGCCATCCGAGGCGGGTGGGTGGCCACTGCGTCAGCTTCATCGTCTGAATGGGAATTCGGCGGATCCACACTCAGCAAGACCGTGGGTTTTCCGGTTTCCCGCGCAATGTCGCTAGCGACTAAACCCAGCATACCCAAGGGCCAACCGACTTCGGCCAAGACGATCGCGGCTGTGGTCGAAAGGTCAAGGGTTGTGAGCCGCGATCGCACCTCTTGGGTCAGTTGCTGCTGCAATGCTTTTCGCCGTGTATTCAGCAATTCTACCTGATCGGCCAACTGGCGGCAGCGGTCTTGATCTCGGCTAGTGAGCAGTTCGACACACAACCGAGCATCGCCCTGGATACGGCTAACGGCATTGATGCGGGGGCCAATGCCAAAGGAAATGTCCGTGGGGCGATTGCCACTGCGCTGGCAGCGCTTCAGCAGTTCTGCAACCCCAGGTCGAGTTTGGGGCGATTGGGTGAGGGTCTGGAGCCGCTGGAGCCCCAGCTGGGCTAAATAGCGGCTGTCTTGCCTCAGCGCCACCAGATCGGCAATCAGACCAATCGCCACCAGTTCGAGCAGCGGCGGCAGCGGATCTGGCGCAACGGGCCAGGTTTGTTGCAGGGCTTCGATTAGCTTGTAGGCCACCGCGACACCGGAGAGATCGGCGAGGGGATGGGTGGGGGAGAGCGATCGCGGATTAATCAGCGCGACCGCCTCGGGCCGCTGCTCGGGCAAGCTGTGATGGTCAGTAACAATAACGTCGATCCCCAGGGACTGGGCCAGGGCGATTTCGGCGGTGTCTGCGCTGCCCGTGTCGCAGGTGACGATCAGTTGGGTGCCGGTTTTGGCTAAGGCTCGAATGCCAGCGGCGCAGAGGCCATGGGACTGGGTGAAGCGATCGGGAATATAGTAACTCAGCTGCCCGGCGGCGGTGAACCAGCGGCCCAGGCCTTCCCACAACACTGCGGTCGCCGTGACGCCATCGGCGTCAAAATCACCCCAGATTGTGACTTTTTCTTGATTGTGGCGCGATCGCCCCAGTCGTTCCACGGCCCGCTGCATTCCCTCGCCCAACTCAAATGGACTCGCTGGGGAATAATAGGAGGCATCCAAAAATCCCCTCACCGTCTTGGCATCACGCAGTCCACGCTGCCACAGGAGACGGGCTGCGAGCTTGACCCGACCGAGCCAGGGGTATATAGTTGGATGATCTCAAGCAGCCACTGCGGTGGCTCTGGGACTTGCGGCAGTT
>JAAUOP010000089.1 GCA_012034805.1 Synechococcales cyanobacterium CRU_2_2
TGTAATCCTCACCCTAAATCCCTCTCCCAAAAGGGGAGAAGGACTTTGAACTCTAGCTCCCCTTCTCCCAGGGCGGGGGAAGGGGCTGGGGGATGAGGGCGGTTCGGAGATTTGCAAAACTGGGATGCGCCCAAAAAGACTCTTCTCTAGGAAACCCAAATCAACTGCTTTTTTCCCAAAAAAATATCACAAAAAAATCGAATTGGAAAAACAAAAATATTGCCTATCGTTACATGGCTAATGGGCGTAAAAGATAAACTTATCTGAAATTCTTGTGAGTCATTGATCTCACATTGCCCCTGCATTGACTCCGCATTGGTCTCGATTTTTTGAGTGCTTTGATTTACCTATTTTCATTCTCAAAATGATTTAAGATGGCTCAAGGTTGATTTGTTAGCGATAAATTTTTCTTTTGTTTAGAGACTCAGAAAGTCAGCCTCATCTAGCTTGGTTTAATCCATTTCAGAAAATAAAAAATATAAAACAAAAGGCATAAAAATACAAATCTATAATTAATCAAAAATTCTTGTTAATTCTCTTCTCTTTGCTTATTTTATTTGCTCTCACGCAGAAGATTTTAGTGAATCCAGGAGTCAATATTTTTGCCGAAACTGGAAAGGTCAAAAATGGGCAATGGGGTGTAGGGAATCGATCATCAGGGACAAGAAATTGGGCATAAAATAACTGAACATAGTCACCCAAGAAACATTCATGAATAGCAGCCATCAGGGCAGAGTCGAGTCGAAAGCTTGCATCGTGACGGGGGCAGGCTCTGGGATTGGTAAGGCGATCGCCCAACGCCTCGCCGAAGAAGGTGGCAAAGTTCTCTGCGCCGATGTGAACCGCGAAACCGCTGTCGCCACCGCCACCGCCATCCAGCAGCAAGGCGGTATCGCCGAAGCCTTCTGTGCTGACATCAGCAAGCTAGATCAGGTGAATGCCTTGATCGATCGCTGTCTGGAGCTTTATGGCCGCATTGACATTTTGATCAATAACGCAGGCGTCAATATTCCAGGCACGTTCCACGAGGTGAGCGACGCCGATATCGATCGCACCCTCGACGTCAACCTCAAGGGCACGATGTATTGCAGCCGAGCCGCCATTCCGGCCATGCTGAAGCAAGGCGGCGGCTCGATTGTCAATATTGCCAGTGTCAATGGCCTGGTCTCAGAGCCCTATCTTTGCGTCTATGCGGCCTCCAAGGGTGGTGTGGTCATGCTGACCCGAGGCATTGCCCTCGACTATGCCACCCAAGGTATTCGCTGCAACTGCATCTGCCCCGGCTGGGTCGATACGCCGATTAACTATGCCCATGCCGATTTGCTGGGCGGCATCGAAAAGGTCTACGCCAACGTCGGTCAATTTCAGCCCATTGGCCGCCCCGGCGAGCCTCGGGAAATTGCCCATTTGGCCCTGTTCCTGGCTTCCGATGAGGCGTCGTTTATTACAGGTTCGATCATCACGGCAGATGGCGGCATGACCGCACAATAGCCTGAGCCCCTGGCCCTCCTCCTGGAGCATCCCTCAAAGCAGCAGTTGCAACATGACGACGTCGTGCCAGCGATCTTGGAATCGAAAAATTTCTTTTTGAATCCCGACGACCTTGAAGCCCAACTGTTTATAAAACTCCAGACCGCCGAGATGATCTGCAAGGGTTTGGGCGACGATGTGGTGATAGCCCAAGGCCTTTGCCCGCTGGAGCAGCGATCGCTGCATCCGCCTCCCTGCCCCTTGCCCTCGCACGGTAGGAACCACATAGATCGAAGTCTCACAGGCAAATTCGTAGCCGAGGCGATCGCCATACCCCCCAACCCGACCCCAACCCACAAGCTGCCCCTGGCGCTCTAGCACCAGCAGCACCTCGCGATCGCCCGCCGCCCGCCCCTGGGCTAAACTCTCCCAAGCTGCGGGGGTGAGGTAGCCTTGGGCGATCGCTTCGTGGTGGAGAGCGGCGATCGCCTCTAAATCTTTCTCCTGATACGAGCGAATAAACATCAGAACCCGTCAAAAACCCGGCCATAAAAAAGCCTAAAGACCTCCGCAGATCTCTAGGCCAACCCGTTTGATCCAGACGAATCGGGTTGGCACCGACGGCCCAACCCACACTCCTCTCGATCAAATTTGTCCTAATCGCTTTTGGGCTCAAAGGTCATCGAAACCCCATTCATGCAGTAGCGCAGTCCCGTGGGCTGGGGGCCATCATCAAAGACATGGCCCAGGTGACCACCACAATTACTGCAATGCACCTCGGTTCGTACCATAAAAATGAGCGATCGCTCGTCGTGCCCACCGCTGACTCCTCGATGGGGGCATAGAAACTCGGCCAGCCAGTGCCGCTATTAAACTTAGCAGCAGCATCAAACAGCTTTTGACCGCAGCCCGCACAGAAATAAGTGCCAGGTTCATAGATTTTGTCTAGGGATGAGGTAAAGGCACGTTCGGTACCGTGCTTGCGCAGTACCCGAAATGCCTCGGGGGAGAGTTGCTCACGCCATTCATTCTCCGTTTTTTGAACATTGTACTGTTGGTTTTGATCGGTCATTTGATCTGCCATTTTTCCTCGCTCGATTGCGCGAAATCCCTGAGTTGAATGAGTCTACGCCTACTGTAGCAGGATTGCCTAAGGCCTGAGCAGAGACTAATGGATCCCCAGTTGCGTAAGTCGATTCCATCAGCCTTTTAGAAAAGAAAAGTAAATTTTTGGCATAATCTCCCGGCCTGGGAACGATAAACCTAGGAAGACGCCAATTGTTGATTCACTAATTGCTTATTCACTGAGTTAAAATCCATGACCAGCACTCGAAATTCCCGTGCACCCCTCGCGAACCGCCAAAGTCAGCTGATTCTCACAACCTTGGAAAGTGTCCCTGGCAAAGAAATCGTCCAGCATTACGGCCTGGTTCAAGGCAGCACCATTCGTGCCAAACACGTCGGTCGCGACATTGCTGCGAGTTTCAAGAACTTAGTTGGCGGCGAGCTCAAGGGCTATACCGAATTGCTGCAAGAAGCCCGTCAGGAGGCTACCGATCGTATGATCCTCCAGGCCCAGCAGACCGGCGGAGCCAACGCCATTGTCAACATTCGCTTTGCGACGTGCTCTGTGGCCCAGGGTGCGGCGGAGCTGTTTGCGTACGGCACAGCGGTCAAGGTTCAGTAATCACCATGGAAAATCTAATCGTTTTTGCCATTTTGATGGCGCTGGGCTACGGCGTGGGTAGTTATCGGGAGAAAAAGCACTACGAGGACATTCGGCGGCGGGAAAAGCAAACCCTGCATGTCCCGATGATGAATTTTGGGGCGAAGCAGCCTTTGCCCCAGGCCCAGGACAGCGCCCTGTTTGTGGGCAGCGTTGTGATTACTAGCGACTATTTCAAGAACTTTTCGGCGAGCTTGCGCAATTTGGTCGGGGGCCGGGTGACGGTGTACGAGACCTTGATCGATCGCGGGCGTCGGGAGGCGACGCTGCGGATGAAGGAACAGGCGATCGCCTGGGGGGCCACCGAAATCCTCAATGTGCGGCTCGAAAATTCTTCGATTAGCGGCCAAAACCGAGGCAAGGGCCAGGTGGCGATCGAAATCATCGCCTACGGCACCGCTGTGCGCTAACCCAATCCCATGGACTACATTCCCACAGAGTTTGACGACGACATTAACGTCACGCCGGTTCATCCCCTGATTAACCTGGGCTATCTGCTCGGAACCGTTTTCGTGTTTGGGCTGGTGGTGTTTGGTAGTTTGGGGGCGATCGGAGCCCATTTGGCAGCTCACATGGGTCCCCAAACCGAAGCCAACATTGGCAAAGCCCTCGTCGGTGATTTTCTAGAAGATAAGGCCGCTCCCGCCGATCTCGGTGCCGCCGAAGACACCCGGCCTGAGTACCTCAAAAAGCTGATCTTGTCGTTCTACGCAACCGGGAGCAAGCCGCGTCTGCCGCTCCAGGTCTACATCGTCGAAGATGCCCTACCCAACGCATTTATTTTGCCGGGGGGGCACATTTTTGTCACCTCAACGCTGCTGGAGCAAGCGGAGTCTGAGAATGAACTGGCCTTTGTCCTAGCCCACGAGCTGGGGCACTTTGAGGCGCGGGATAACCTCAAGGGGTTGGGGCGATCGCTCGTCTTCATCACCCTGGCCAGCCTACTTGACTTTGGCGGCAGCTCCTCGGGGGTTATCAACAGCACCATCAACCTCAGCAGTATGAGCTACAGCCGCACCCAGGAGGCCCAGGCCGATGCCTTTGCCCTCAGGGCCGTCGTCCAAAAATACGGCCATAGCGGCAACAGTCTCGACTTTTTTCGCAGACTGGAGCAGCAAAAAGATTTGCCGGTGCCCGAAATTGAGCTGCTCTCGTCCCATCCGCTGACCGAGAACCGGATCGAGAGCTTGGAGAAATTTGCGCGCGATCGCGGCATGAAAACCACTGGCCCAGCCACGGCTCTGCCCGAACGGCTGGAATGCCCAAGCTTCAAGCCTTGTCCAAACTAACCCCCTGGCGGATGGGTCGCCAGCACCTGCTTGAGGTAGTAGCCCGTGTAGGACGTTGGATGGGCTGCGACCTCCTCTGGAGTGCCCGCAATCAGGACTTCGCCGCCGCGATCGCCCCCCTCTGGCCCCAAATCAATCAGCCAGTCCGAGCAGCGAATCACATCCAAATTGTGCTCAATCACCAAAATCGAGTTGCCTTTATCCACCAAGCGCTGCACCACATCCAGTAGCTTATGCACATCGTAGAAGGATAACCCGGTGGTCGGTTCATCAATCAAATACAGGGTCTTGCCCGTAGCTCGGCGCGAGAGCTCCGTAGCCAGCTTGACCCGCTGGGCCTCTCCCCCAGAAAGCGTCGGTGCAGGTTGCCCCAGGCGCACATAGCCCAGACCCACATCCACCAGGGTTTGCAGCCGTCCGGAGGCCTGGGGAATATTTTCAAAGAATTCGCAAGCTTCTTCGACGGTCATGCTGAGGACATCGGCGATCGACTTCCCCTTATATTTCACCTGAAGCGTTTCCCGGTTATAGCGCGCGCCCTTGCAGACCTCGCACTGAACATACACATCCGGCAAAAAATTCATCTCGATTACATTGACGCCCTGCCCGCCGCAGGCCTCGCAACGCCCCCCCTTGACGTTGAAGGAAAATTGCCCCGGCTTATAGCCCCGCGCCTTGGCTTCGACGGTGTTGCTAAACACATCCCGAATCACATCGAAGGTGCCGGTGTAGGTCGCTGGGTTCGATCGCGGCGTGCGGCCAATGGGGGACTGGTCAATCACGATTACTTTGTCGATCGCCTTGAGGCCCCTGAGCTCGACCAAGTCCTTCGGAAAGGCGATTTTGCGGCCCAGGCCATGTTCTAGGGCCGGGTGTAGCAACTCGTTCACTAGCGTCGATTTGCCCGATCCCGACACCCCCGTCACAGACACCAACATCCCCAGCGGAATTTCCACGGACACATTGCGCAGATTGTTGCGCGTTGCGCCCTCCAAAACAAGACGTCTACCGTTGCCTGGGCGGCGCTGGGCGGGGGTGATGACTTTCTTGCGGCCCGATAGATAGGCTCCTGTCAGGGAATCTTGGGCCTTGAGCAGGGTTTTGAGATCGCCCTGGGCCACGATTGCGCCGCCGTGCACGCCTGCCCCTGGGCCAATATCGACAATGTGGTCTGCGGCTCGAATCGTGTCTTCATCGTGCTCAACGACAATCAGCGTGTTGCCCAGGTCACGCAGTTTGGTCAGGGTATCGAGCAGGCGATCGTTGTCCCGCTGGTGCAAACCAATACTCGGTTCATCAAGCACATACAACACCCCCGTCAGCCCCGCGCCAATCTGGGTGGCCAAGCGAATGCGCTGGGCCTCGCCCCCCGAAAGCGTCATTGCCTTACGCGACAAGGTCAAATAATCGAGGCCAACGTCAAGCAAAAATTGTAGGCGCGATCGAATTTCCCGCAGCACCAACTCGCCAATCATCAACTGGCGATCGCTCAGTAGCGGCTCCCTGGGTTCACCGCTCGGCTCCCCGAGCAGCGCGCCAGTCCCCACGGGCTTCGTCGGGGCGATCGGTTCAATCAGTTCTGGCAAGGACTCGCCGGTCAACTGCCGCACCTTCGTCAGGCAATCGCGAATCGAAGCGTGGCTAAAGTCCGTAATGTTGAAAGGGCCGACCCGCACCGCCAAAGAGGCAGGCTTGAGTCGATAGCCGTGGCAGACTGGACATTTTTGGTCAACGATGTATTTTTCGAGCTTTTGCTTGTAAGTCTCCGAAGTCGCGTCGCGATATTGTCGTTCGAGCATCGGCAATGCTCCTTCATAGGGACGCTTATAGCCCTTTTTCTCGCTGTAGCGAGAGTCTGTCTCAATGTAGATCGGCTCTTCGCTACCGTTGAGAATAATGTCCTGCTGGGTTGGGGTCAGATTGGACCAAGGCTGGTTCATCTCAAAGCCATAGGCCTTACCGACGCTGTAGAGCAGCGAAAAATAGTAGGTATTGTCCTTGTCAGACCAGGGAGCGATCGCCGCGTACACGGGCAGCGATGGATCGGGCACCACCAGCTCCCGAGAAAACCGGCGCAGTGTGCCCAGGCCATGGCAGTGATCGCAAGCTCCGTAGGGGGAATTGAACGAGAAAAGTCGAGGCGAGAGTTCTTCAATCACAGCCCCGTGCTCAGGGCAGGCAAAGTTTTCGGAAAAGACAATTTCGTCCGGAAGTGCGGCTTCGGCGGATTCGGTGGCAGATTCGGCGGCGGATTCGGCGGCGGATTCGGGGGATTCAGAACGCTTGGGTAACCCCGTGAGGCCTGCTTCGGCATAGGGGGCGCTGGTTTCGGCGGCGATCGCCCGAGGCATTCCTTCGGCACGCGTCGATCGCACCGCTGCCAAGTCCACCACAGACCGATCTCCGGTCTGGGCCGTCGTGGCCTGAGTCGCTTCATCAGTCCCGGAACCGTCCGCTCCAGAACCGTCAGGCCCAGAACCGGCCAGCTCCGCCTGCTTTTTCTTCCGTCTAACAATTTGAACGATCGCCAGCCCATCCGAATGCTTCAAGCAGGTCGAAAGCGAATCCACCAGTCGCTCTTCGATCTCAGGCTTCATCACCAGGCGATCAACCACGATTTCGATGTCGTGGAACTGATTTTTATCCAGCTCGATCGAATCGCTCAGCTCCCGCACCTCGCCATTAATCCGCACCCGAGCAAAGCCCTCGGAGGCCAAACTGGAAATCAGCTTTTTGTGGGTGCCCTTCTTGCCCCGCACCACCGGGGCGAGGAGCTGAAAGCGCGTCTTTTCGGGCAGCTCCAAAATCCGATCGACAATTTGGTCAATGGTTTGGGGGCGAATCGCACGGCCACACTTAGGGCAGTGGGGCTCTCCTGCTCGACCAAACAGCAGCCGCAAGTAGTCATAGATCTCCGTCACCGTCCCGACCGTGGAGCGAGGGTTATGGGAGGTGGATTTTTGGTCAATGGAAATCGCCGGACTCAAGCCCTCGATCGAATCGACATCTGGCTTATCCACCTGGCCCAAAAACTGACGGGCGTAGGCGCTCAGCGATTCGACATAACGCCGCTGACCCTCCGCAAAAATCGTGTCGAAGGCCAGGGAAGACTTGCCAGAACCAGACACACCGGTAAAGACGATCAGCTGATCTCGAGGCAAATCCAAGTTCACATTTTTGAGGTTATGCTGGCGAGCGCCAATCACGCGAATCAAATCGCGCTGGCTACCCCTGGCACCGACCCTTCCCCCCGATTGCCCCATGGCGAGCGCCGCCGTCTTGGCCGCGACGGACTGCTCGGAGGCCGATTTGTTTTGCCTAGATCCAGACGACGAAGAGGATGATTTTTGGGCTGCTGAAGCGCGCCTTTTGCCAGTCGAGTCTGAATCGGCCTGCTTAGCCATCGGGGCACCGTGAAATGAGCTGTATCGATTCTATAAGGCATCCCGCATCTCTGACATATGCTAGTGACGGAGTCTCGTCCGACTGACCCGTCCCACCGGGCCGCCCAGACCACGCTGGATATTGATCTGGTACGGGATATCCGCAGAGGCCAGGGGCCAGGTTTGACGAATAAACATCACGAGAAGCGGCAGGGCGATCGCGAGCAATAGCACCCCTTGCCAAAGACTATTGTTCGCCGCTGCAACGATATCTTCTGTGGCCATGACCCTGGTACTGGTGAAGGCTAGCATCACTTCCGCTAGGGCATTGTTGAGCATATGACAGACAATGGGAATCAGGAGCGATCGCGTCCGCACATACATCAGCGCCATGACCAAACCGAACACCGTAAAGCCGATCGGATTGCTGCCATGACAGATTCCAAAGACGAGCGACGAGAGCAAAATGGCTGGACGAATGCCCCATAGCACCGTCCAGCGCTGCAAAATTAGCCCTCGAAACAGGGTTTCTTCCACTAGGGGTGCCCCCAACACCAACACCAAAAATTTGAGCATCTGCGCCGACCAAGGCCCGTGCGAGGTCGGGTTAGCGCCGGGAACAAAGGCGCTGGAGACAGAGCTATCACTGCCATCACTGGGGGCCAAGCCGGCGGTCATGGCTTCCGGAAACAGCCAGTAGCGCAAGCCAAACCAAAACAAAAACGAACCCAGGGAGCACAACAGCAAGAGTAGCACCAGCAGCGCCAACTTAGACCAGCCCCAGTGGCGCGGCACCGGCCCCAGCAAAGCGGGAAGGGAGATCGAGCGCCGTTCCAAGAACTTCAGCAGCCAAGCTCCAAAAACGCCATAAAACAGCAACAGCAAAACCGGAGATAGCAATGCATCCACCGGCAGCAATGACGCAAACAGCCGGTAAAGCAAAACAGACACCAAAATGCAGCCCAACAAAATCGCCATGCCCCAAAAGGCCACGACGCGAGCATGAAGCTGCATGAACGGATTTCGAGGCATCGTTGTCGACATGGCGGCTTCGTACTCTGGACGCGGTCTTGCTCTGGAGGTAGACGAAGGTTGGTTTCTGCGGGCTGACTGTGACCTAACTGAGCCCTTTCCCCTACAGTTCCTGCTGCTGTTTTTCCAAAAGATCCATCAGATCCAGTTGGCATTGCAAGGGTATCAGGTCAGCTAATGGAATCTCGCGCGGCCGCCCCCAACTCTTGATGCCAAACGATTGTAAGACCTGTTGTACCGCATTCTCAGTGAGATTATTGTCTTCTAGCAGACGATAAAGCTGCTCCGCGAGGGGCTGATGTAGCTTGGCATCGTTGAGGTAGAGATGCCACTTGGCGACGTCGAGATAGACCACCGCACCAATCTCGGCTGCGAGCGTTTCGATGAATTCAGTGCTGTTCGAAGACATGAGGGTTTGAATGATGTGATGGCTTGAAGACGCGATGGCTTGGCTATTTGGGGCTGTAGGACTTATCGGAATAGTTTGCGATCGCAAACACATACAGCCCATGGCTCACCAGAGCCAGCAGCCAAATACCCGTCACCCAGGGCAACCGAGTCCAAGGGTGGGACAAAATCTGGAAAAACCACAATCCAGAATTAACAGCCGAAAAACCAGCGACATGGACAGCAAAATTAATTCTGTCCTCCAGACGCCGGAAAGCTGGATCGTTGCGGTCAGGTTCGCGGGGCCAACGGGGAGGCATAGTCAACTCGAGATTCAAAGATTGCCCCAATTGTCCTACGAAACCGTCCTGGGGAATCGTCCGTTGCACACGGGTCAGATGCACATGGGAATGTAAAGAGTTTCAAAAGGTTCGGCGTATCCACGGGGCGAGCCCCAAAGCAAGCGATAAAATGCTCAAACAGACAATTGCGCTGCCCAATGAATTGATGTCAAAGCATTGATGTCAAAGAATTGACTTCGGAAAACTGCACTAGGACGAATTGCGTCAGGACGACCCTGGGGCGAGCTCGGATGACCTAGTCGGATGACCTAGGGTGGCTTAAAACCAGATCGCTCAGAGCCCTTAGGGCGCGTTAAGCGAATTGAGTTTATGGCCTGAATTCATGGGCAGAGTGGCAGACCCTGGACATCCTGGGGGAATATGCTTAGGCTAGTCTGTGGCTTCTGTCTTGAAGGCTTAGAGGAATCTCGGTGAGTATTACACACCTGCGGCTCAGAAATCGGCGGTTTTGGAGTTCTCATTTGGCGATCGCCGTCTTCCCCTCCGCTTCCACCGCATTCATGGCCTATCGTTTGCTTCACTATCACGGTATTTCTCCGGAGAATCTGGCGCTGGTCGGCAACGGCTACAGTAAGCCCGAATCCGTGGGCTTAACCGAGTCTTCAGCGCTGACGCGGCAGCGGGCGAAGGCCTGTGCGTTTGTCGGCTGCGTGCTGTCTTCGGCGATCGCCTTTGCCATGGTTGGCCTGTTTCACACCGATTTTGGTCTCGCCCTGGCTGCTGCCTTGGTGCTGCTGGTGCCCATCAGTGCCATGGTGGGCTCTCTGGCAGGTGCCGGCCTCGGCTGGCTGCTCGGCTGTTGGGGAGAGGTCGGTCGTCTGAGCATTTACCGACATCACCTGCGCCAAGGTCACTATTTGCTCATGATTGAAGGGTCGGAGAAAACCGTCCTCCTCAGCCAAGAAGTCTTGGGACAATACGCCACACCCAAAACCTAGGATCGGGGCCAAAGCCTAGGGTAGGAGCGCGACGAGCAGGGTTCCTGCCAGGATGATGGCAGCCGCGATCGCCCATCCGGCGGGCCGTCGCCAGCGTCTCCTCAAAGCTCTTGCTTCACGTAATCTCTGGCCTAGTCCCCTACTCCTCTGGATGGACAAAGCTGGGCTGGGAAGGGCTTGACGGGAGAAGGTTTTGCCCAAGGGAGCTGGACTAGAAAACACTGAGCTGGAGAACGCTTGGCCGGGGGCAATGCGCTCAACCCAGCGCGGCTCATGTTCGTCATTGAGATACAAACTCAAGTGCACTGCGTCGATGTCCTGGGGTTGCAAATAATCCACAGCATGGCGAACAAAACGCGAGGCCTCGGTCTTGCCCACAACTGCTGAACTCATCAGCTCCAGCCGCAGGATCCGACCTCGCTTCCAGCCACAGACTTCGACGCCACCGGATTTTAAGTCCCGCTGCAAGAGCGCGGCGATCGCCTGAGGGTTTCCCTGTCTTGCACGAGAAATCAGAAGAATCTGTTCGGTATCGAGTGCCGATGCCATGGTGTCTCGAGATAAGGACTGAACGACCAATAGATGCAGAGCATGAAGGGGAAGAATACGCAGCCAGGACGTGAAGCTGGGTCATGTCAAGCGAAAAATCTACGCCCTTCTCTCTAACCTTTACCCAAAATGTAATGTCCGAACCGGAATCTTCTCCTCTTCTTCATAAGTCTGTTTTTACACCTTGATCTCCGAGATAGTCGCGGAAGCCCTCTTCAGGCCAAGACTTCAAGCGACAGCCTCTGACCTTAGTCCCTCGCAACAATCTCCGGCAGGCCTGAGGGGACTTCTCGCTGATAATTGCCGGATTTCCCACCGAGCTTGCGAATCAAACGGATATTTTCGATCGTCATCGATTTTTCTAATGCTTTGGCCATGTCGTAAAGCGTCAAAGCCGCGATGCTCACCGCTGTCAACGCTTCCATTTCGACCCCAGTCTCGGACTTGGTGCGCACGAGGGCTTCGATGCGATAGCCCGGTAGCGACGGGTCTGGAATGATTTCGACACCAATTTTTTTGAGTGGCAATGGGTGACAGAGCGGGATCAAATTGGCCGTTTGTTTAGCCGCCATAATGCCCGCTAGGCGAGCGGTGCTAATCACATCGCCTTTGGGTGTATTGCCAGCGGCGATCGCCGCCAGAGTCTCAGGCAACATTCGCACAAAGCCCTCGGCCACGGCTTCACGCAGGGTCACGGCTTTGCGAGAAACATCGACCATATGGGCCGTACCGCTGTCGTCTAGATGGGTTAGGTTCGCGATTGGGTTGCCTGGGCTCTGCATGGATTTCTCGGGTAGGGGGTCTGGCAAATTCAGTAAGCATTCCGATGACGTTCACCGCCTACTGCTCACTCAACACTCGGTCGGTCAGCTCGGCACGGAATCAGTTCGGCACGGAATCAGTTCGGCACGAAATCAGTTCGGCACGAAATCAGTTCGGCACGAAATTAAGTTCGGTGCAGAAGAAGTTCGTCATGGAAGAAGGTTCTGCGCAGAAGTTATGCTATGTTTATATCTGGTTATGGGCTTGTAGCTCAGTGGATTAGAGCATCTGACTACGGATCAGAGGGTCGGGGGTTCGAATCCCTCCAAGCCCGTTTTTAGAGGTCAAAGCAAACACCAAGCCACGAACGTGGCTTGGTGTTTGCTTTGGAGAGTAGTTTTTGACAGTACTGGTTGACAGTATTATTTGAACTATTTGAAAACGACAAAACGCGGAGCCATCGCCCACACAATCGGCGGATGGATCTGAGGCTTTCGGGCTTAGACTCTGCTCCCATCAAGTGCATAAACATCCTCGGTCAGCCCCAGGGCAAACCGCAGGGAGTGGGGCAGATCCTGACTCGAACGAGTGGCAAACAAGATCAGGGCGAGCAAGACCATGCTAGCTGAGATGGCGAATAGGGGGCGGTAGCCCAAGCTACCGGCTAGATGGCCAAAGAGAGGAGCCGCGATCGCCCCCCCTAAATCCAGCCCCAAAAGACAAATACCAAAAATACGGCCCCGCTCTTCTGGCCGCGATCGATCCGCCAGCATCACCGACAGACACGGAATCACCAAGCCAAAGCCGCCCCCTTCGAGCATGGCCGCCAACAAAAACGCCTGGGGCGATCGCGCCACAAACAAAATCACCATGGCCACCCCGTAGGCCACAATCCCCAAACTCATCAACAGGCCCAGCCTCAGCCGCCTGGCCACCAATCCCGCAAACACCCGCATGACAAACCCCATGATCGCAGCGGCGCTGAAGAAATAACCCGCTTTCAGCGGAACCGACTCCGACTGGAAATAGAGCGCAGTGAAAGTCATCAAATTGCCAAAGGCCAACCCAATCAGCAGCAGCATGAGCGTGGGAATGTGAACGGCTGGCGATCGCAGCAAACTCCAAAACGGCATCTTGCCCGCCGCCGCATTTTGAGCCAAGACCGCCTGATCAGCTCCTGAACCAACAACGCTAACCCAAAACTCAGCCCACCCAGCACGCTAGATGTTAAAAATAGCGGCATAAACCCGTACAGATCCAGCAGCGTGCTCCCCAGGGCTGGCCCCAAACACATCCCCACGGGCGTCGTCAAACTCATGTAGCTAATTACCTCAGTGCGCGCGGACAGGGGCGCAATATCCGCGACCAGGGCCGAATAGGCCAACGTCAATGCCGCAACGCTAATCCCATGGAAAACCCGCACGCAAAACAGCAGGGCTAAGCTGTGAGTCAGCGCATAGCCGAGGGGGGCGATCGCCACAGCCCCCACCCCAATCAACAGCGCGGGCTTGCGGCCTCGACGATCCGCCAAATGGGCCAGCCGGGGTCGAAACAGTAAAAGACCAATCGTAAAGCCCCCCATCACCTGACCCACCTGGCCAGGGGTTCCCCCCACAGCATCCAGATAAAGTGACAGAGTCGGTAAAAACATCGTCAAACTAGCCCAAAAGAGCAAACCTGCCGCAAACAACATCAGCAGGTTAGACCGTTGGGCCACAGTCAACGACCGAAAACTATTCAAAATCACGAACTCCAAGTGCCAAGACTCTCCTCCATCATGGAGTGCGCCTTGGGAAATGGGTAGCGATCGAAGAAGATTCTCTGGGGGAGATACGAAATTTGATACTTGGCTCTAGCTGATCCCCGCAGCCGAACGATCAAACCTGCCGAGAAATCTGCTTTTCGACCATGGCCTGGGTTTCGTGCAGCAGCATTGCCCGACCATCGGACAGGCAGCCTGCTTGCGCAAGCCCCATGCTGGGCAGCAAATTTTTGGCCTGCAGCGCCATGTGCAGCTGTAGCTCGGCGACGTAGTCGGAAAAGTTTTCCTGGGCAAGATTCTCTGGCGCATAGCGGTTAGACGTACGACGCCTGGGCCGAGATACTATGCCGTTCTGAGCGGCCGTTGTGTTCTGGGCAGCCGTTGCGTTCTGAAAAGCCGTCGCATTCTGAAGAGACATAGGGTAGGCGCGAATCAGGTCAACAGCCCTAAGGATGACACAGGCGATCGAACAGGCCACAGGCTTTGCAACGAAGCGTAACGATCGCCGATCGCCCCCAAACTTGCCCCCAAACTTGCCGAAGAAAATTTGGCACTCGCGATACAAAATGATATCTTTGGTAGTTGCAGCTTGAGCTGGGAGCGTCGTGGTTTACGTCCCGCTAGGTTTGCAACCCAATGTAGAGACGACACAATACGGTAAGCGTACGGCCATGGCTGCTCCAAAGAAGAAAACATCAAAAGGTAAGCGTGATCAACGCCATGCGCATTGGAAGCGCAAGGCAAAGTTTGCGGCAGAAAAGGCGATGTCCATGGGGAAATCGATTCTGACGGGTCGGGCCGAGGGTTTTGTTTATCCGACGGATGACACAGACGACGGGGACGACGAGTAGGGCGAACGAGCGGTGTTTCAGCCCACGGAAGAGTTCATACCCAGCAACAACGAGAGAGCGGGTAAAGCTGTATGGCTTTGCCCAAGTTTTTGTGGGTGGCGTCAGAGCTAGCATCAGATTCTTCGTTTGAATGCAGACAACTCTTCCAACGGCAAAGCATCTCCCCCGAAGGCCCCCCGAAGTCTCCCCGAAGTTCATGGTTGACCACGATCGCCTATTTAAAGAACTGATCTCAACATTTTTTGTAGAGTTCATCGAGCTCTTTCTACCCCAAATCCTCGAATATTTGGAGGCAGACTCGATTACATTTCTGGACAAGGAAATCTTTATCGACGTTACTGAAGGCGCAAGATACGAAACAGATCTGCTCGCCCAAGCTCAATTCCGGGGTGAGCCTTCTCAGTTCCTCATCCATATCGAGCACCAGTCCGCGACCCAAAGTCGCTTTGGCCTCATTGCCTGCGACTGCTCGTAACGTTGCAGCTCAATCCAGCCAAGATGCAGTTAATTTCAGGATTTGTAGACACGTATTTAAGATTAAACGAGCCCGAAGAAGAGCAGTTCCAGATTGAACTTGGTAGGATTGAACCACAGGCGCGGGAGGAAGCCATGCAAATTGTCACGAGCTGGATGGAGCGCGGCATCGAACAAGGCCTCGAGCAAGGCCTCGAGCAAGGCCTCGAGCAAGGCCTCGAACAAGGCATCGAGCAAGGCCTTCGGCAGGGAAGGCAGAGACTCATTCTCAGGCAACTGCAGCGGCAGCTCGGTGAGCTACCCGGTGTCTTAGCGGATGAGGTGCGTCAACTGAACTCCGAAGGCTTAGAGGAATTGGGAGATGCGCTACTGGACTTTGAGGTGATGACTGATCTGGTTCGCTGGTTTTTACTGAAGTCACCGGAACCGGCGCGATCGGAACAGGTGATTCGAGTTGTCAGCGGTTTTGTGGGTGAATTGTCGGAAGCATTGAAACAGCAGGTCCGATCGCTCTCCCCCACCCAACTCGCACAGATCAGCGCCGTGCTCCTTAGCCTGAAAACGCCTCAGAACCTCAGCGATATCCTTCCGTAGGCATAATCTCAGTCCACTCGACTGAGCCAGCTTCCAGCACGACCGCTAAGATAGAAAGGGGGTGGAAAATGATCATCCCCGATCAATCGTTCGTGCGTCCTCTCCCTCGCAATCTGTCCCCTCGCAATCGCATTACCCAGTCATGACCCAGGCGATCGATCCCAACCTCAATGCCAACGACCCGACTTCCCCAGTCTATCAGGGCAGTTTGGTGAGTTTACGATTACGAACCGCGATCGCCGTGAAGTCGTGATTTACCGAGCAGGCCTGGGTGTTGCTGCCGCCAGCTTTGCGATCGCCACGGCCCTCGTCATGGGGCAGCCGACTTCTCCGCTTGTGCTGCACAGTCTGACTGCACTGTACGGCTTGTTTTGGGCAGGTCTGGGCGTCAGCCTGTTCTACATCCACATCTATCTCAAACCGCTGCATCGGCTGCTCCAAATCTTTTGGCTGGTGGGTGGGGTGGCTTCAGGGCGATCGCCCTCACCCATGCCCAGCCGCTTTTACTTCAGGTGTATGAGCAACCTTTTCTGATCTTTGGCGTCGGCTTCAGTTTTGCCGCGCTCACGGGTCTTTTCTTTAAGGAAGCCATGTGCTTTAACCGGGCGGAGGCAAAGGTTCTGACTCCGCTGGTACCACTTCTGCTGTTAGGTCACATGAGCGGACTGATCCAGCCCGGTACTGAGCGCTTGCTGCTGCTGGTTTGGGCGGCGCTGTTTGTGGTCTTTGCTCTGCGCAAATCGGTTCAGGCGATTCCCCCGGACATTGGCGACAAAAGTGTGTTCGCCTATCTGGCCGAGCAAGCCAAGGGAAAAGCCCAGAGCTAGAGGCTAGGATTTTTGCTGTTGCAGCCAGCTACGCAGATTTCGCTTCGCCTGCTTTTCGCCAAGGCTAGAAAACTCTTGCAAAAAGTATAGAGTCTTGCCTTCGGAACATCTGGAAAGGGTGGGCTCGCCTAGGATTGCCGAGGGAGGTTACGAGCGACAACGCGATTCTCGGGCTAGCGATGCATGATATCGCCAACGCCCCCCTTCCAACATCCCCCAACCCCATAGCCACAGGTGCCAGGGAAAGGGTTGCGCCGGTCGCAGCAGCAACAGCCAGCCGCCAACCAGTCCTACGGCCACCAGTCTAGCCCCCAGCATCCCGTTGATTTTTTGGCTAGACTGATGCTCCAGAGCACCCAACATCCAGCCTAAGGGAAGCAGCCAAAACGCGTAGAACAGTCCTTGGGCGATCGCCCCGCCCCAAGGCGTCAACCGATAGCGGCTGAATTTGAGCGGCAAAAAACAGTGCCAAAACGTCGTGTCAGCATTGAGGCTCAGGGCCGGAGAGCGGCGGCGACCATCCCAATACACTTGCAGGAGATTTGCCCCGTAGGTGAGCGTTAGGCGGTGGGAGCGGGTGTCTTGAAAGAGTTCCGGAATCGTCAAATAAAGCGATCTGTGATGATAGGTGCCAGTGAGGGGCGATCGCAGTTGTACTTGCAGATCTTGGCGATCGCGCAGCACCATCCAGTTGGAATGCCAGGGATCGAGAGCAAAGGCAAACAGCGCTGCCTCACCGTCGAGAGTTTGGGTCGAAAACCGCAGGTCGAGGGTAAACGCCGAGGTTTGCTCCAGGGAGGCCTTCAACGCGGCAGGGGTGAGCGGGATCAGGGTTTTGCCGGCTTGATAGTGAAAGCGTAGCGGTACGGGTGGGGTCTGACTCACAGGGGGCTGTGTCGGCAGGTTATGCTTCTCAAGGGTCTGCATCCGCTGGGGGGACAGAGCGCGATCGGCGATCGCCACCTCCAGTAGTTCTCCGAACCAGGGCTGATGATCGCGACCGCCTTGCCCCAGATGAATGCTGTAGGATGGATCCCAGTTGCTGAGCTGAGCCGATTGATTCAGCTGGTTGGTCGTGCCCAAGCCCAGTAGCAGCCACAGGGTCAACAGCAGCGCCAGCCCTTGGCACTGTGACCGTCGCGATCGCAGCCACGGCCATGGCCAAGTCGCGAACCCAGCCGAGAGCAACGCACCTAAGCCTCCCCCCAGTGTGTTCGCCACCACATCCGTTAGACTAGACGTCCGGCCCGGCAACAAGAGTTGCAATCCCTCAACCGTTGCAGACAACATCAGGGATAGGCCCAGGGGTGGAACCTGAGCCTGAGTCGCCTTCGATCGCATCAACCATAATTCCCAACCCAAGGGCATAAACAGCAAGATATTACTGGTAAAGTCGCCCAAATACGTGCGACCGTTCCAAAAAATCCGCCAATTATCCGACAGATCTGCCAGAGCCGACAGCTGAAAGCGAAACGGGGCCAAGGTCGCAATGACAATGGTGACGGTATAAAACCAAACAAAATAGCGGGAGCAACGTACAGCAGGCGAAGGCAAGGCTATCACCCCATAATGGGAGGGTGTCTTTTCGTCATGTCTTTTGATTGTAACGCTCATGTTCAAACGGTTTTTGGCGATCGCCCTCCTCTGCTGCACGCTCGCTTCCTGCGGTTGGCCCCATTCCGCTCTCAGTTCTAATTTGGATCAACCCAGCCTAGAGCCGTCAACCCGAGCTCAAACCCGCTCCGATCAGGCCAACCTCGCCACTGCCACCTTTGCCGGGGGCTGCTTCTGGTGCATGGAAGGCCCCTTCGACCGAATCGACGGCGTTATCTCCACGACCTCGGGCTACACTGGTGGCCAAGCCCAAAATCCAACGTATCAGCAGGTTTCCTCCGGCAGCACTGGCCACACGGAATCGGTTCAGATTGTATACGATCCCCAGAAAGTTGATTATGCAACCTTGCTCGAAACCTACTGGCACAATGTGGATCCTCTCGATAGCAAAGGGCAATTTTGCGACAAGGGCAGCCAGTATCGTTCGGGGATTTTCTACGCAACTGAGGCAGAACAACGACTCGCCGAGGCGTCGAAGGGCAAGGTGGCTGAGCAGTTAAAGCAGGCGATCGCACAGAAATCACCCCAGCCAGCACGTTCTACCCAGCGGAGGACTATCACCAGGATTACTACCAGAAAAACCCCGTGCGCTACAAAATCTATCGCAAGGGCTGCGGGCGCGATCGCCGCCTAGCCGAACTCTGGGGCAATGCCGCCGGTCACTAATCCCAACCGAAACACCGTTTTTTACGCACCCTAAATCGACCTGGATCTTAAACTAACGTCAGTACGGGATCAGTAAAGGAGGGGTTTAGTAAGCTGAAGCTAACGTTCCGGCTGAGCGGCTGCGAGTAACCTTTGCAACACCACCAAGATCTTACAACAGTCCGCTCCAGCCGGGTTGTTAGGCTGCGGCTTTATGCCTGTACCTCGCCTTGCTTGACAAGAACTGGTGTCAAATGTTCAGGAATACCTTGCAACCTAACTTGGACGCACCCCAATTTGTATGCCCCTTCGATTGTACGACCTGCGCCCAACCCTTGGTAAAAGCCAATAGCGAAGGCAATTGCCGCTTTATCACCAATTGCCTTGTTCATGCCGATAACATAATCAATATGTTCTGAGATAGCAATTGCTTGAATTTCTGAGTAGCAAGCATTGAGCAATACGCATTGCACTTGATCTTTAAATTGCTCAAATAGTGCTGCTAGCGCATCAGGTGAAATTGGGTGAATTTGTCCAATTTGATTTTCAAAACACAATGCACCACTTTCCATGCCGTGACCAGAGAAGTGTAGAATCTGCGGTTGCAAATCCAGTAACACCTGGCTAAGATCTGTGGGGCGAACAGAAGTTCTTTGCTCTAGCTTGAACTTTTCCCTTAATTTAGCTAACTGCAACTTTTCCTGGATTTCTCTAAATTCTTCTCCGATTCGTAATCTGGAAGCATTAGTTCGGATCGGCAGCTAAAAGTAGAATTGAGAGTGTCTCTGCCACGTCTGCTTTCAAGGTTGAACCTCTTTCTATGAAAGGAGCTTCTACTGATTGGTCTGAGATTGCGTCACTAGTGAAAGTAATAAAGCCATCAAACTCTGGTGCAAGATATAGCAGAGGATAAGTCCAATACTTTTCATTTGAATTATATGAAGACATCAAGCCAGAGCGAACACGGTTTACAACTAAATCAACAGGTTGGTTTTGGATAAGATTACGATAAAGAAGACTATTCAAAGTTATTGCCACATCACACGGCACTGCTTCTCTCATGTATAGCGAAGCTGGAATATTTAGAATAAATTCATCTACTAGATAATCGTTTTGATTATGAACCTGTGTATAAGGTTCGCTCTGATTTCTAAGATGCGGACAGATGATAGCCATCTGAATTCCATTGTTTGAAAGTAGGTTTGATAGAGATTTGTTACTGACTTTTTCGGTCAAACCAAATTCCAAATCTACAAGAGCTATACCCGAATTAAATGCTGAAGGTTCAGCATATCCAGAGTAATGAAAACTTGAAAGCTCTCTTGTTCTAAAGCTAAGGCTAACTGCTTTCGATTTGGCTGATCTAAAATTGTCAATTGAATTTTATATTTAGAAGCTTCCTCTTGCAATGAAATGACTTCTTTTTTAAGCTCAAAACTCTCTTTGATTGAGTAAGCAGATAGAACCAATAGCACTTTTAGTTGAGTATTGTTTGGAGCAGATTTCCCGAAAACCTCCTTCCTTGAGAAGAAGCAACGTGAGAATAGAATATCAGTGCTAATAGCAATAGGATCTAACCCATTGCAAAGAGATTCCCAAGGTAATTGAAGCGCACCTTCACCTCTTATACTTAGCCTCAAGCGTAGAGGCTGCTGTTTATATTGAGCAAGACCTTGAGCAGTCATCCAGCTATCACGAATAGTACCCCAAAAAACCGCGTTATACAGTTGCTTCCCAAACTCCAAAGGATTCAGTGCGATCTCTGCTAACCAATCTTTGATCGATAAGATGACTTCTTCTTCTGCTAGTGGCACACCCGAAGCAACCCGCTCTGTCCGGATCAAATACTTGTCTTCTCCAAGCATGGAGAGCGGTGTTATCGAAAGGTGAAACTCTTGTGCCACAGTTTACATCGCTGCTAACTACACTGACCTACGGCTAACATAGCCTAGAACCCGAATAACTTTTGACACCTATGAGAAATTCTCAGGCTACTGTCCTCACCAAGGATTGAAGCAGCCTAACAATCTAATTAGACTGAACTAGTTTCTGCCTAATCCCTGAAAAAGGGGGTGTTATACGGAAGTGGTTCGGCCTATTCACCCCAAAACAGGTATTAGACGGAATTGGATTCTGCATAACACTCCAAAGCAGAGGATTAGGCCGAACCTCAAACCTGCCTAATTCCGGATCCGGGGGATTAGGCCGAATTCTCTTCCGCATAATATCTGCAATATCCCGAATATGGCGACCCAGAGACCCAGAAATTCAAGAATCTTTGCACCGGCTT
>JAAUOP010000090.1 GCA_012034805.1 Synechococcales cyanobacterium CRU_2_2
GCAAAGTCAAGAATCAGAAATTAAATCTCCCCCACTCCCCACTCCCCCATTTGCCCCTCCCGAACGCTTTAGCATCTCCCTCACCCAGGGCAACACCACCAGCGTCAACGAACTCATCGTCATCCAAACCGACGATCCCCAAGGCCGCATCAATGGCATTACCCCCGGTGAAGCGGGCTACAATGACGTGCTGTTGCAACAGGCAACGGTTGTTTTCTCAACACTAAAACTCGGACGCATTCCTGACCTATCGCCGAGCCGTACCCTGTTGCTGACCGGGAATGGAACACTGCAATTTGCCGTGATCGAAAACGGTAGCCTAGACAGCCTACGTCGCGGGGGGGCGGGGCAATTGCGGTTGGCGAGCTTGGCGGATAGTGGCATTTCGCTGATTCCAGCCCGGACGCTCCAAACCCCTGGTTCCGTGCTCAACCTACAGGTGCCGCTGCAAAATGGAGCCGTACTCAGTAATGTTGTGCTGCAAACTGGCTCCAGCGGTACGCCTCCGCTCGGGAGCAGGCTACAAGGCAGCGGCGATCGCGAGTCCGAGCTGCTGGATTTCCGAGGGGAGACGGGTGTGACAACGGCGACCTTCGAGGTCTACCGCGATGCCGCTTACGACAACTTGGTCGGCTTCTATTTCGTCGAAATGAACAGGGACAGGTGCGCGATCGCTTTGGCAGTTTGCTCAATCCCGGCGATGCGGGTTATACCGAAACCGCCCTCGCCAATCGCCTCACGGGAGTCAATGGGACTGAGGTTCAACTCAGTGGCAACAACGGCAGCGTGGAAGCCTTGAGCACCGAAATTGCTTTGGGCCAGCTACTGGCGGCGTTTTTGGTGGTGGATGGAACGGTTGGGCAACTGCTAGATGGCGATCGCAGCAACGACCCCAGCCTCTACTTCACCCACATCGGAGCCAACGGCGACGGCGCAGATCATGTACGGTTGATCGGTGACAACACCTTTGGCTTTGAAGACCTCGTCGGTGGCGGCGACCTGGACTTTGACGACATTATCGTTAAAGCAACCTTTGTCTAAGCCACCCTCATCCCCCAGCCCCTTCTCCCTGAATGGGAGAAGGGGAGCCGGATCGAAGCCTCTCTCCCAGGGCGGGTGAGGGGTTGGGGTGAGGGTCGCCAACCTTACGCCCGAGTCTACTAGCCCAGCTGGGCCTCCAGTTGCTGGCGCTCCCACAGCGATCGATACAGACCCGCCTCTACCATTAGTTCGCTGTGGCGACCCGATTGAACAATCTGCCCCCGGTCCATGACTAAAATCAGATCGGCGCTGGCAGCGGCGGACATCTGGTGCGAGATGAAAATCACCGTCTTGCGCTGGGTGCCCGCCGAGAGCTGCCGCAAAATTTGGGTCGCGGTTTGATTGTCCACGCTCGAGAGCGCATCGTCCAAAATTAAGATCGGAGCATCGACCAACAGTGCCCGCGCCAGGGCCGTGCGCTGCCGCTGGCCCCCCGAGAGCGTAATGCCCCGCTCGCCCACCAGGGTGTCGTAATGCTGGGGAAAGTTTTCGATCTCGGGGTGAATTTGGGCCTGGATGGCAGCTTGGCGAACGGCGGGCTCTTCCTTCAAGGGATCGCCGTAGCGAATGTTGTCGCGAATCGTGCTGCTAAACAAAAAGCTGTCCTGGGGAACGTAGGCGATCGCGGCCCGCAAGTCTTTCAGCGCAATTTGGGTCACATCTGCACCATCGAGATAAAGCTGCCCCGGCGCGATGTTGATGAGTCGCGGCAGCGCATTGGCCAAGGTCGATTTGCCTGCACCGACAGGGCCGACGATCGCCACGGTCTGATGAGGCTCGATCACAAAGCTGACCTTGTTTAGGGCCGGAGCTGAGGCACCGGGATAGGTGAAACTGAGTCGATCCGCTTTGATGCTGCCCGCGATCGCAGACAGCGGTTGGGCCTGGGCGACGTTCTGAATTTTGGGACTTTGGATCAAAATCGCCTCGACGCGATCGACGCTGACTTCGCCGCGCTGGTAGGCCGTAATCGTAAAACCTAGCAGGGCGGTCGGAAACACCAGCTGCTGAACGTACAGCATCAGTGAGACAAAATCCCCCACCGTGAGCGTCCCGGCGGCGATCGCCCGCGATCCCATCCACAAAACCACCAGCAAACTCAAGCTGGTCAGCCCTTCCAGCAGCGGAAACAGAAAGTTGCGTGTCTTCGCTAGCATCAAATTGGCATCAAGCAACTGCTGATTGAGACGGCCAAAGGCGCGACGCTCGTTATTCTCCTGGGCATAAATCTTGATCAGGCTAATGCCGCTCATGTCTTCTTGGATCAGCTCGCTCATTTCCGAGAGGCCTTCCTGGACATTTTCTTGCTGGTTGCGCAGTTTGTCGCTAAACAGCTGGACGGTGAGCAGCATGATGGGGTAGATGGCGATCGCCAAAACGCTCAGCCGAAAATGCGTCGTCAGCATGGCGGGCAGTACAAACAGGTAGGCCAACAATGTGTTGATCAAACTGAGCACCGCAAACCCCAGGAGTCGCCGAATATTGTCCACATCGCTGGTGGCCCGGTTGATCAGGTCGCCGATCGTATTTTCGGAAAAATAGGCAGGCTCCATGGTCAGCAAGTGCTGAAAAATGCGCTGCTTCAGGTCAAACTCCACCTGGCGGCCCACCCCAAAGATCAGCTGACGAGAGAGCAGCCGAAACACCAACATAATCGACGCCAAGCCCAGTACCCAGAGGGCATAACGAATAATTACCGCCATATCCACCGTTGTGGCGCTGCGAATTTCATCGACACAGTTGCCGATGATTCGAGGTAGCATCACCGCTAGAATATTGACCACGAGCAAAGCGATGATCCCGAGGGTGGTGGGTCGCCAGTGGGGTTTTAAATACTCGAACAGTTTATGCAGGCGGGAACGGGAGGCCATAAAAACGGGGAGTGAGGTAGAGCGCGGGTGATCAATCGCCAGTGACTCGCACGCTTCCCTATCCTATAACCTTGACTCGAACCTGAGTGGGTGGTGGCCCCCTAAAGCTGAGGAAACAATGCTAGAGAGGACACTTATCTCAAATGCAGGAAATCTCACACGACCGGGGGCATTTTTTGGTTGAGCCTTGGCTTGTGGAAGGCGATCGCCGCATGTTCGGCCCGATTGAGCAACCAGATTGGCAGCAACACAAATTTGATTCTGAGCGTTGCTGAATCTCCCAGGGCTAATAGCGCAGGCAGTTTGTGATGGCCATGATTCCAGCGCTTGTGAATATTCTGAGACTGCCCCACATAAACAACCTCCCCTGTGGCGTCAAAGATCAGGTAGATGCCACTGTCCTTTGGTAGTTTCGAGAGCTGGCTAAAGGGCAGCACCGCTATAACGCCTCAATGTGAATATCTGAGAATTGGGATTCTAGCTGAATGCGTTGCCAGTCCGTTTCAATCTGCTCATCACTCAATCCTGACATTCTTCCGACCTTGACCAGAGACTGTTTCAGCATTGCCTCGGACGCTTCTAAATCCTCCAGGGATAAGTCTAGTCCTGCCTCTCGCAGGGCATTCACCTGCGCCAAAATTTCTTCCCAGTGCTTCTTGTATCGAAGATCGCGCCCCTGAGCGAGTTCCGGACGTTCTTTACGCAGCTGCTTTGTGTCCTGGGTGTCGGTCAAGCTGAAGACTTCTTGTTTCAGCGCTTGCATTTTCATGGGATCTCTATTCTTTATTCTTTTTCATCAATTTTCTGATACTTAACCGCTGATTTGATCAGCTTTAGGATTTCAGATTTTTCTAAGTCAAACAAGTCTGTTGCCAGTTCTACCGCTTTATGGGTTGAGCGAGTGCTATAGACTTTATTGACCTTGGCGATCGCCTCCGCTGGTACGCCTTCCTCCTTAAGTACCTTTTTGACGAGCTCCCGCTGCACCCGATAGGTATCATTCCAGGCCTGTAGGCTACGTTGGCTATTTTCTAGGCGGGCGACGTCCTTGATTCCCTCGGAAATGCCATCTAGTGCGTTCACCAGTGCTTGGGCTGTCCCCACCCCAACTTTGTTCATCAGGGTTCTTAAGATGGAACCCTTGAGCTGAGCATCTCTAATGACTTTGACATGCTCATCTCGATACTGCTCCAGGATTTGCTCAGCAGCACCAGTGGTGGCCTGTTTTTGCTGATAGCCACTGACATAGCCTTGTTGCCGACGAGTCTGATCTAAAACTTGGTCATAGTTCGTTGTACGGTGGCGGTAGTGATTGAAGAGTTGCCGACCGCTAGCCTGTTCGTAGCTGATGGACTGGCCATCTTCGTCTTGTATGTCGTAGATTTTCTCGGGATCGGTCAGCTTAATGAATCTCTTGATGTCTGGATCTTGACTCTTATTCACGGCGATCGCGTCTCGGACTCACGGAAGGGTTTTTACAGCCTAGAAAATTTTTTGCGATTTGGAAGGACTGCTCCATAGAATACACAGGCTATTCAGCTATTTCCGTGAAATACTAACGATCCCGCGAAGACAATCCTCACTGAAGGGGTTCGTTGGGTTTGATCCGGCAGGTGAACCGGCCTGGGAATTCGCCTGAGTTCCTTCAGTGAACGGTTTCAGTTAGCCTGGGGTTTTCAACCTCAGGCGGTGTTGAGATGTAATTCGCCGCTCTTGATGCCCTCTGGCCGATGCCGAACTCACGCTAATATCAGCCTTACAAATGTGCGAAATCCGTCTGCTAACTATCGGGCTAACCCTAGGGCTGTCATGAATCTTTTCCGTTCCCCCGTTCGGCTACAGACCCAAATTCGAGGCGAAGGGCTGCCGCTGTTGTGTCTGCATGGGCATCCGGGATCGGGGGCTTGCATGGAGGTGTTTAGCGATCGCCTCAGCCAACACTTCAAAACCATCGCCCCGACCTGCGCGGCTATGGCAACAGCAAAGTAACCGGCCCCTTCGCCATGACCGATCACTTGGACGATCTGGAAGCTTTGCTCGAACAACAGGGCGTCTTGGAATTTGCCATTTTAGGCTGGTCCTTGGGCGGCATTTTGGCCATGGAACTGGCCCTGCGCCACCCCGAGCGCGTCCAAGGCCTGATTTTAGTTGCCACTTCGGCCTACCCGCGCAGCAACCACCCGCGCACCCACTGGACCGACGATGCGCTCACCGGGATCGCAGCACTGATCAATTGGGCGGCTCCCGGCAGCGCTTGGAACATTGAGCTGCTGGGGAAGCGATCGCTCCTGCGCTACTTGATTCAAACCCACACCCCAGAGACCTACCGCTATCTTGCACGCTACGCAGTTCCGGCTTTTTTGCAAACGTCTAGCTATGCCAACCGAGCCCTGGGGGATGCCCTGGGCTCGCGCTACAACCGTCTGGCGGACTTAGATCGAATTCGCTGCCCGAGCTTAGTGCTAGCAGGGGATTGCGATCGCCACATCACCGCAGCTTCCAGCCTCGAAACCGCCGAGCACTTGCCCAATTGCCAAGCCAAAATCTACCAGGGCACCGCCCATCTGTTTCCCTGGGAGATCCCCGAGCAAGTCTTTGCAGATATTGAAACTTGGCTGGAACAGAACACCAGCCTTTAGACCTAGTTGCTGTAGGCCGGAGCCACCATCGCCGCCCGAGACGGCCCCATTTCTCCCCAGTCCTCCGTAATCGTCAGCTCCTTCGGCCTGCAGCGCTCCACCGACACCACAATGTTTTGAGCCGCTTCACCGACCAGATCTTCGTAATAGCCATCGCTGTGGGCCTCTGCCTCGTCGCCGCTGCTAAAAGGGCCAAAATAGTAGATGCACTGGGGAGATTCCGTCGAAATCTTGACCCAGTAGGCGAGGCCCAGGGCGCTTAGCAAAGCCAAAAATGCGTCCTTCATAGTGCTTCCTGAAGTTATTTTATGAAGAGGGATAACCAAAAATACGCTTGGGTCGACTGTCAGTCGGCAGGTTTGGATCGGTGAGGTTGGGGGTGACTGAACTCGGTGAGCTGCAGGTTAGAAACGCAAAACAGACCTCACGCCGTACAAGAACCACATTTACAAACCTTATTTACAAACCTTTATACTCTGGTCAGACGCGCCTTTCAATCAACGTTGATACCATTTGCAGGTTTTAGAAGGCGCGATCGCAATCCATTGCATTTCCTAATTCTAGAGGCTGTGAGCGAGAAGGTCATCTACCTCGGGGCACGGAATTGCTGAGTAAAATCAAGCCTTCGGCTATTTTTCCCAAAAATCCTCAGATTATCGGAAAATTCCCGAAAAAAGATTTTTGAATTGAGGGTAACTCGAGATAACGCACCCAGACTCGAGTTGCCTCAGAAACAGCGGTTCAATTATTTGGCAGTTTGTTCCTGGGGTTGAACCCAGCGTTGACGAAACACCTCATACAGCACCATTCCGGCAGCGACTGAGGCATTTAAGCTCCGGGTCTTGCCCACTAGGGGGATCGACATCAGGGCGTCACAGTGCTTGCGGGTGAGGGAACTTAGCCCAGTTCCCTCTGCTCCAATCACTAGCACAATCGGCCCCGCCAGTGCCGTTTGTTGCACGGACTGGGTTGCATCCTCGGCTGTGCCATAGACCCAAACCCCTCTGTTTTCAGCTGGGCGAGGGCTTGGTTGAGATTGATGACGCGGCTAATGCGAAAGGACTCAAGGGCACCAGCTGCCACTTTCATGACGGTGGAGGTGACGCCGACGGCGCGCCGTTGGGGAATCACCAACCCTTGCGCTCCAATGGCTTCGGCAGAGCGAATGATTGCACCTAGATTATGGGGATCGGTGAGACCATCGGCGGCCAAAATCACGGGCTGATCCGAGAGGGCTTTGGCCTGGGCGATCAGGTCGGCCAGCTCGAGGTATTCGTAGGGCGCAACCTGGGCGGCGATGCCCTGGTGGTTTGCCCCCTGGGTAAGCTGCCCGAGGCGCTGGGCGTCCACTTCGGTGATGATGGCTCCGCCGTTTTTGGCTTCCTGAAGCAGGGCTTGGAAGGGAGGCTCGTGGCGCAGTCGGGCGATCACCCAAATGCGATTGATCGAGCGGTTGTTGTGTCCGTCGGCATCGCCCTGCCCCAAGTTCGCTGCATCTCCTTCTAGAACGGCCCGTACCGCATGGCGTCCGTAGATCAAGTCTGGGGACTCAGCCTCGAAGGCGTCGGATTCAAACCCATCGCTTGGGGCTTGCTCGGGACGCTCGGTGCGGCTAGAGGGTCGCTCAGCGCGGTTGCCCCTTCGACTGTATCGATCGGATGGGTTGGGGCGATCGCCGCCCTCAGACCGACCAGCGTTGCGGTCAGCGTATTCTGAGCGGTTGGATTGATCGGTTCGGTTCGACTTACCGGCGCGTTTGGGATGATCGTCACGGTTCAACTGACCGGCACGTTTGGGGCGATCATCGCGGCTAAATTTGTCAGCTCGGTTGGGCCTGTCGTCGCGACTGGGCCTGTCGTCGCGGTCAAACTTGTCAGCGCGGTTGGGTTTGCCGTCGCGCCTCGGCTTGTCGGCTCGGCTTGGCTTGGCTCGACCAGGACGCTCTGGCCGGTTAGAGCCGCTGCGGGAGGGCTGGCGTGACGATCGCGAGGGTTTTGTCATGGGAATAAAAATGGAAAAAGGGCTGCGATCGCCCTAGGAAAGAGCAATCTTTAAGTATCCCAGAAGCTCCTGCAATCGGGACTGATTCGCTAAATAGAGATATCCGAGTAACGCCTCTAAGCCGGTGGCTCGACCATAAGTTTCTGCATCCAAGCGCTTGGGCTTGCCGGTGGCCGCATTGCGACCCCGCCGCACAATCTCGGTTTCAGCTGCCGTCAGCATGGGTAGGAGTTGTTCAAGCTGTTGGGCCTGATTTTCCGCCCGTACCTGGGCCACCACCTGTTGGTGATAGACCTGAATCCGTCGAGGGGGCCACAAATGGTAAAGCCGCATCCAGAGCTCATAAACCCCATCGCCGATATAGGCAAGCTGAACGGGCGAGAGCCGCTGAATCTGCTCTGGGCTGAGGGACTGTTCATGGGGAAAGGAAAAAGACACACCACCTCTGCAGCATCAAACCGGTCATGTCCAAAGCAGCTCGTGCAGAGAGACCCACGGCAAGAAGCACGAAGGAGCAAGTGCCCTGCCCTGCACCCTTCGCGCTTCCAAGCGGTTCTAGCCCGTCAACTCGGCACTGGGGAAACTTGCGCCGCCGCCATTGCCCTAAGACGAAGCCGAATTCACTTTCTCTAAGGCTGCCTCAACGGTCGGTTGAAGCGATAGAAATTTGTCCAATCGAACCATCTTGACCGTCTGGGTCACCCGAGCATTGGTAACAATTTGCAAGACGCCTTCCTCATTCTGAGAAAGTTTTGCAACCTGCACGAGTGCGCCGAGTCCAGAACTATCAATAAAGTCAATTTTGGAAAGGTCCAAAATCACATTCTTAGAACCTTCTTTAATGCACTTACCCAGAACTTTGACAAAGTTGGGCTCCGAGAATGCATCCAGAAGACCAGTGAGGCGAAAAATTTGACAGTTGTCCCTAACGTCTCGGGTGCCTCTTAAACTGACGGTTAGGGCTAGTTGCTCAGGGATAAGCGCCTCCTCATCGGGATCGTCTAGACTTCAGATTGTAGGCTTTTTAAGCGCAACTCTCGATGCCCAGTAGCTTGATCGTAACTCGCTTCTAGCGATTGACGATATCATTAACTGGTGACATCAAGGCGACTTGAACCCCCATTGAGGTTAATTTGCCGACGCTCCAGTATAAATTACGTTTGTGTCCCTCGCAACAAACTTTTTGGGTGATCCTGGGGCGGGCTAGCAGGTCGATTGGTGTGCAGACGGATCACCAGACGAATGGCCAGACTGATGCGATCGCATACTCGCGACAAACCGCTCGAACAAGTAGTCGGAGTCATGGGGGCCAGGACTCGCTTCCGGGTGATACTGAACCGAAAACAGCGGCAGGGTTTTGTGCCGCAAGCCTGCGATGGTGCGATCGTTGAGGTTGAGGTGGGTGACCTCGATCTCGGCTTGAAGCGAGTCGGCGCTGATCGCGAAGCCATGGTTCTGGCTGGTGATTTCGACGTGCTCTTCTCGGCCACAGGGTTGATTGAGCCCGCGATGACCGAACTTGAGTTTGTAAGTATTGGCTCCTAGGGAGAGGCCGAGAATTTGATGGCCCATGCAGATGCCGAAGATCGGTCGGTCTTGGGTGAGCAGGGCCTTGGCGGTGGCGATCGCGCCGTGACAGCCGCCGGATCGCCGGGGCCGTTGGATAGAAAAATGCCGTCGGGGTTGTAGCGGTAGATGATCTCAGGTGACGTGTCTGCGGGTACGACGATGACCTTGCAGCCAAAACTGGCCAAACGGCGCAAAATATTGCGCTTGACGCCAAAGTCCAAAGCCACCACGGTTAGGCTCTGACCCTTGTCGCTCCCTAGGGCACCTTCGCTGAACTCCCAGGCTGGATCGGTGGCTTCAGACCACTCGTAGACTTTGGGGGTGGTGACTGCCTGGACCAGATTGAGACCTTCCATGGAAGGCGCATCCCGCACCTGTTGAAAGAGCTCGACCGGATCGAGAATCTGGGCAGAGATTGCGCCGTTCATCGCGCCCGTCGCGCGGATCTTGCGGGTGAGGGCGCGGGTGTCAATCCCGTAAATGCCGGGAATACCATGCTGTTGGAGGTAGTTGCTGAGGGATTGGGTCGATCGCCAGTTGCTGGGACGACGGCAGAGATTGCGGGCGATCGCTCCCCGAATCTGGGGCCGGGGCGATTCTTCATCCGCCAAATTCACCCCGGTGTTGCCCAACTCTGGATAGGTAAACGTCACCATTTGGCCACAATAGCTCGGGTCGGTCATGACTTCCTGATAGCCCGTCATCCCCGTATTAAAAACCACTTCTCCCACGGTCGTTCCCTGGTCTCCAAACGAATAGCCACGATAAACCGTGCCATCGGCGAGGACGAGCAGAGCGGGCTGCTCAGGGGTGAAGGACATCGTAAATCTCCCAGCGGAATGCAAACGTAAACGTGAATCGAGCAATCAATCAGAGCCGTCGCTCATTATTTCACGTTTGGTATTTCATGTTTGGTATCTCGTGTTTGCTTTCCTTGGCCGCTAGGCCGCCAGAAACGCCACCAGTGCTTCTAGCTTCTCCCAGGGCGCACCGGATTTGAGAATCTCCTGGGCGAGAGCCAACCCGGTTTCGACGCTCTCGGCTTGCTCGCCGACTTGGAAAGCGAGGGCCGCATTCAGTGCCACGACATCCCGCTGGGCAGCACTGCCTTTGCCCTGCAAGACCGCCTTGAGGATGGCAGCATTTTCATCCACGTCACCGCCCTGGAGCGCGCTGAGCGGGGCAGCGATAAGATTGAGTTCCTGGGGATCAATCGAGTAGGTTTGAACCTGATCGTCTCGCAACTCAGCTATGTCTGTGAGGTCGCCTAGGCCTGCCTCATCGAGCTGCTCACGACCATGGACGACCAAGGCCCTGCGGGTGCCCAACTGGCCCAACGCCTCGGCTAAAACTTCGAGCAAACTTGGATCGGCCACACCCAAAACCTGACCGGTGGGATTGAGCGGATTGACCAGTGGCCCAAGCAAGTTAAACACGGTGCGAATGCCGAGGGTCTTGCGCAGCGGCACCACCGCTTTCATGGCCGGGTGCCAACCGGGAGCAAACAAGAAGGTAATGCCGACGTTGGCCAGCGCGGCCTGGATTTGCGCGGGGGGGCGGCGAGGTTGATGCCGAGTGCCTCGAGGACATCTGCAGAACCGACTTTGCCGGAAGCGGAACGGTTGCCGTGCTTGGCAACCGCCAAGCCCGACGCGGCTGCCACGAAGGCGACGGCGGTGGAGATATTAAAGGTGGAAGCCCCATCGCCGCCGGTACCGCAGGTGTCGATGATAGGGCTGTTTGCGATCCGGCTGGTGCCGGAAATTGGCCCAGAAATTGGCCCTGCTAGCACCTGTCCCTTTAAAGCCGTGGCCATCCCTGCCAGTTCGTCTGCCGAGACTCCCTTGGCTTGGATCGCCGCCAAAATCGCCCCGGAGGTCACCTCTGGAATATCGCCTTTCAGCCAGCCTTGCATCAAGTGGGTGGCTTGGTTGAAAGAGAGCGATTGGCGATCGAGCAACTGTTGCAGCAGTATGGGCCAAGTCAGGGGAGGCGTTGAGGAGAATGACATAGTAAGGGTTTGCGCTTGTAGCAGAGGGTTGAGCTTGAGCAATAAGCCTTTGAGAATCATCTCAAAATAAATCAACTCTCCCAATGAATCTCTTGAGGAATCTCCCAAGATAATATGTTTGCGCCATCATGCTGATCCGCGATCGACATGCTAAGGTATGGCAGATCAAATTTCCAAAGGGGCACAACCCACGTCGGGTCAAGCGATCGAGCCTTTTTAGGTAGGGGTCAGAATGAATGCTTGAGGGCCATGTGGAGTCGGTGCAGGGAGCCATGATGGTGTCGAGGGTCGCGCGTTGTTGGAGTGAGAAAGGCAAGTTATGTATGAATTACTAACCCAGGTTCTGTTGTGGATCTTGATCGGATACATTGCCTGGTTCGTGCTCAAGCAGTTTATCCCCCAGAAGATTTACACGTTCCTCGGTTTTGCACTGCTGGTGACGCTGATTGTTTTGGCCTTTTTCGAGCCGAGTCAGGGAATTGTTTCGGAAGCTTGGAGTATTTTGTCACTTCCCTTTCGCCCCCTCGGCTTCATTCTAATTTGTCTACTGATTGAGTTTTCCTTTGACAGCATCACCAAGGGAAAGTTCGTGAGAGACCCGGTTTTCTGGGCGATCGTGCTACTCCTCGTCACCAGCGCCCCTGCTACCGCCTACTGGCTCCATGGCGAAGCCGAGCGAGACGCCACCAGTTTGATGAAAAATAACCCCGTAGGTGGCCCCGCTCCCATCGTGCTGATGGCCCAAGACACTACGGTTCCCCTGCTAGCACCACGTACCCAAATTGAAATGACTGAGTCGGGCGATCGCATTCGCTATGCCGCTCAACTCTTTGCCGAACAGCCGGGCTCCTCCGTCATCGTCGCCGCCGATCGCCGATCTGGCATTTCCGACGCACCCCGCGAAAGTTTGAATGAAAGCAACGAGGTTCGAGCCGTGCTGACGTCGTTGGGTGTGCCAAACGAGGCCATCCGCGTGGCAAATGATAGTGGCACGGTTCGAGAAAGTGCTCAAAATGTTGGCAAGCTGCTCAAGGATACCAACACCCGCGAGATCGTCTTAGTGACCTCGGCCCTGGAGATGCAGCGAGCCGCGTCTGCGTTCACCCACACTTTGCAAGAACTCAATGGCGGCCAGGGTGTGAGGGTGGTGCCTCGACCCACAGATTTTGTGACGATCCAAAGTACGGGTAAACCGAAGCGAAAACTGCGTTTTCCCCAGGATGTTGTCCCCAATGAGCGGGCATTAAGTCTTACGAGTCAAGCTTTGCAAGAACAATTTATTTCGGTTTACTATTTTCTGAGGGGCTGGCTCTCGGCAGTGATCTAGTGGGGTATGCACCCCGCCAAACTCTTTCTAGACCCTGAAGCAGCCCTAAGTTGAGCCACTCCGTTATGTCTGACGCCACTGCTGTCGCTGCCGCGCTTCCCCAGCTCCGTCCCTATCAGGCCCAGGTGGTGAACGACCTCTACGGCAAAATTCGGGCGGGTTATCGCAAGGTCGCAATTATTGCCGGAACGGGAGCGGGCAAAACGGTGATTAGCGGCCAGATTTGCGCCCATGCGGAGGCGGCGGGAAGTCGCCTGTTGTTTTTAGTACACCTGGATGTGTTGGTCGGACAGACCTACGACAAGATGCAGCAGTTTGGGCTCAAATGCGGCTTTATTAAGGCGGGTTGGCCCGAGGACCCGGAGGCCCCGATCCAAATTGCCAGTGTTCAGACCATGGCCAAGCGAGACTGGTGGCGAACCTGGCCAGCGGATCTGGTGTTCTACGATGAGGGACACACGACGGTCTTTAGTCAGGTGGGTCAGCAACTGCTCTATGACACCCACCCCAATGCGGTGCACATTGCCATGACGGCGACCCCCTACCGTCTGGACAATGAACAGCTCGGGGATCATTTTGAAACCCTAGTTTGTGCCCCGGCTCCGGCGGTGTTGCAGCAAATGGGCTTTTTGGCTCAGATGAAATACTACGGCTTGCCCCAAGATGACCAGGTTGAACTGGGCGGCATGCAGCTGGTGGCCGGAGATTATGATGAGAAGCAGCTGAAAAATGCCTGCGATCGCCCCGAACTCGTTCAGCGCGTGGTTGAAGAATGGCAGCGCCTCACCCCTGGCAAGCGCACGATCGCCTTTTGTGTGGATGTGGGCCATGCGAAGCATGTGGCCGAAGCCTTTCGGGCGGCGGGGATCAAGGCCGATTATGTGGCGGGGAGTACGCCGGTGAAAAAGCGGCAGAAGCTGTATGAGGCGATCGCCACCGGTGACCTGATGGTGCTCACCTCCTGCAATGTCCTGAGTATTGGATTTGATGTGCCGTCGATTGAAGTGGGGTTATTATTGCGACCGACGATGTCGATCGCGCTGCACCAGCAGCAAATTGGCCGGGTCATGCGCATTAGCCCGCACACCGGCAAAACCCACGGCATTATTTTGGATCAGTCGGGTAATCTTCAGCGGTTGGGTTTTCCGGAAGACGTCACCACCTACGACTTACCCTTTGGCGAAGCAACGCCGGAGCATAAGCCCGGTCAAGGACGTGCGGTGCCGAAAAAGCAGTGCCCGGAATGCAGCAGTCTGATTCAAACGTTTTGATGGAGTGCCCGGAATGTGGCCATGACTGGACCGCCGATCGCCCCCTCTTCACCGAAGACCTAGTGGAACTGATGGGGCGGGAGCAGCTGTCTCAAATCACGGACGAAGCCCAGCGCTACCAAATTTTCCAGGTCTTCCGTCAGCGGGTGTTTCGGCGGGGCTATCTGCCGGAATTGGCCAAGCAACAATATTTTGACTGTTTCAATGCGCTGCCCCACTCCGAGTGGTACTTGGGGGCAATTTTTGGCAAGGAACCCAGCCGCCGACAGATGTCCCAGTACAAGCAGCATCTCGCAACGGTAGGCCAGAGGCGAGGGAAGTCGATCGCCTGGATTGTAGAGGAATTTGAGAAGGAGTTCGGCGTGGGCTCGTGGCAGAATGCGGCGTAGGGACGAGCCGTGCGGGTCTGGCTGTTAGGCTAGACTTCGGGATCGGCTTTGCTTTGGCTGGACGAACGGCGGTTCGTCCCTACGTTGGTTCTAGAATCTTGGTTCTGGAATCGTTAAATCGGAGGGGTTGAATGGCAGTGGCCTAGCCGAGCTGTTGGCGATCGAGCGCATTCGCCAACCGATCAACGCTAACCGCAAGCTTCTCCTGAACCGCCAATACCGCATCCACCTCGGGCTCGGCCAACGCCTCGGCCCGTGCCAGCCGGTTTTTGGCTGCTTGCATGGTGCGAATTAGGGAGAAAACGACAAACGCCACTACGACAAAGTTCAGAACCGCCGCGAGAAAAACACCAACTTTAATCCCGTTGGGAGCCCAAGCCTGGATATTGTCCACCCCTGCAGCCTTCAACGCAGGGCTGAGCAGGACGGGGGTGATAATATCCGTCATTAATGACTCGATGATTTTGCCAAAGGCTGCACCGATGATGACGGCAACGGCCAAGTCAACGACGTTGCCCTGCATCAAAAAGGCTTTGAAGTCTGAAAAGAAACCCGTTGCATGATTGCTCATTCTTGCCATGATTATGTTCCTTGTTTTGTATTGTATGGAAATCTTCTAGAGCATCCATAACGCCCCACAGCATAGTGCTATCTGAGCGATTTTGCAAAGCTTTTGAACGTAGTAAAATCCTCTATTGCTCTAGCTTTCAGGATGCTAGCATGGATTGTGGAGGGGTTGCGATCGCCCCAGTAAAAACCCAGGCTAGCCTACTCGTAACCTGCAAAGTACTGGCTCATTCTGGTCGTGTTTAACTTGTATCAATTAGCTTGCATAAATCAACTTCTATAAGTCGGTATAAAATGATGTCAAAACAGTACAAAAGCTTACCCCTTGATCTGCCGACTGCCCCTATAGTTCTCCGGACAGTTTTTGATCGTTGAGAATGGAATGGCGAAGCGATCTCACCCAACCGTGCTGAATCCGCGCTGGGTAGAGCGATCGCCCCCTCAATCCTGCTCTGCAATAAAGGCCAGCAGCATCTCCCGATGCTGGGGCGGCATCGGTCGGTCTTCCTGATTTTTTTGCGAAAATAAATAGCCTTGCTCAATATCAGCAACGCTTGCCAAACCCAACTCCTGTCCCTCATTGAGCTCGAGGGCTGCCACCGGCACCGTCAGCGCCCCGGCGTAAAAATTGCGTAAAATCTGCCGACCATCTTGAGTGGGGCCGATCGCCCGCCGAAACAGCGACAGTTGGGGGGGAACATAACCAATTTCCTCCTGTAGCTCCCGCACGACAGCCGTGTCTGCATTCTCGCCCGGATCCAAATGCCCGCCGCAAAAGGCCCAGTGGCCGGGATAGACGATGGTGGGGATATCGTCGCGCAGTTGCATCAGGAACCGCCGACTCAGACCGCTACCTTGGTAGAGAATGGCGATCGCCACCTCCGCATCGTATTGACCCATCATAACTAATACCGAAATTAATACTGACACACGCACCCGAGCGCAAATCTGAGATGTAGATTCACGCTCGGGTAGTTCAACCCTGCAGCTTCGGTCTAAAGCTGCTTGATTTCAGAGACTAACTGAGCCACTGCTTCCTTGGCACTGCCAAAATACATCATCGTCTTGTCCCGGTAGAAGAGATTGTTGTCAATCCCGGCGTAACCCGGTTGCATACTCCGCTTGATCACGATCGTGTTTTTGGCTTTGTCCACCTCCAAAATTGGCATACCGTAGATTGGGCTACCCGGATCGGTCTTGGCGTCGGGGTTAACGACGTCGTTGGCACCAATTACCAGGGCCACGTCCGTTCGCTCAAACTCGGGGTTGATGTCATCCATATCGTGGAGCTGGGAGTAGGAGACATTGGCCTCGGCCAACAGCACGTTCATGTGCCCCGGCATCCGTCCGGCGACGGGGTGGATGGCGTATTTGACATCCACACCCTTTTTCGTCAGTTGGTCTGCCAATTCGCGGACGCTGTGTTGAGCTTGGGCCACCGCCATGCCATAGCCCGGAACAATCACCACCGATCGCGCATAGCCAAGCATCATTGCTCCTTCCTCGGCGTCAATTTGGTGAATCGATTTGTCGCCTGCGTCTGCGGCGGCACTGCCGCCGCCCGTGGCTGCACCGCCAAAGGCTGAGAACAGAACGTTGGGCAAGGAGCGGTTCATGCCTTTGCACATGATCTCAGTCAGGATCAAACCCGATGCGCCCACCAGGGCACCGGCAATAATCAACACATTATTCATGACCACGAAGCCCGCTGCACTCGCCGCCAAACCCGACAAAGAGTTGAGCAGCGAGATCACCACGGGCATGTCGCCGCCGCCGATGGGCAAGACCAAAAATAGGCCGAGGACGAGGGCGATCGCCGTAATTCCCAAAAATGCCGTCGTATTCAAGGGGTTGATCAGCAACAAGCCCGAGCCGACGATAAAGCAAACAAACAAAATGATGTTGATGATTTGCTGTCCCGGCAAGGAGACCGGTTTGCCCGTGATCAAGCCCTGGAGCTTGGCAAAGGCGATCGCGCTGCCGGTAAAGGTTACGCCACCGATTAAACTGCCCAAAATCGCGGTCGAAACGGCGCTCAGGGGCACTGTTCCTTCACCTAAGAGGCGGTAGAACTCGGCGATCGCCACCAACGCCGATGCCGCACCGCCCAAACCGTTGAGCAATCCCACCATTTGGGGCATAGCTGTCATGGCGACTTTTTGGGCGGCGATGACGCCGATGATCGAACCGAGGGCGATCGCCCCCCAATCATCAGATAATTCACCACCTGCAAATCCAGCAGTGTTGCCACCACCGCGATCAACATGCCCACCGCCGCCAGGGTATTGCCCTGGCGCGCCGTGGCCGGAGACCCCAGCTTTTTGAGACCCAGAAAAAACAAAGCTGTCGCGCCCAGATAGCTGAGCTGAATCGTAGTCGGAATCAACGTTTCCATGAAATTTCAGAATCGCGAATAAAGAACCCTAATCTGTGCTGTAGGGACGAACCGCGTTCGTCCGACTGTGCCGTTCGTTCGAACCCCGTTCAGCCATGCCGTGCGCTCGAACCGCTTGCGCTTGGCCTGCGATTATTTCTTAAACATTTGCAGCATCCGATCCGTCACCAAAAATCCCCCCACCACGTTGATGGTGGCAAATACAATCGCAATCAGCCCTAGCCAAACTGTCAAATTCAATTGGTCTGGCCCTGCCACCACCATGGCTCCAATCACTGCAATACCAGAAATGGCATTCGCTCCAGACATCAGCGGCGTATGCAGCGTCGGCGGGACTTTGGTAATCACCTCCAATCCCGCAAACGAAGCCAAGACAAACACAAACAACGCAGCCATTACTGTTTCAGACATAATCTAGCCAAAATTTCAGTATCGTCGCTCAGGCCAAACTCACAGGCCAAACTCACAGGCCAAACTCACAGGCCAAACTCAAACCGCCGCTGTTTCCAGCATCGATTTCACCCGCTCGTTGCGAATTTCACCGCCATAGGTGACACAGGCACCGCTGATAATTTCATCGTCAAAATCCAGCGCCAGTGCCCCATCTTTCACCATCAGTTTCAGCAGGGCCGAAATATTCTTGGCATAGAGCTGACTGGCATCCGCCGCCACCGTTGCTGGCAGATTAATCGGCCCCATAATCGTGACGCCGTGGTGTACCACCGTTGCCCCAGCTTCGCTGTAGGCACAGTTGCCGCCCTGGTCTGCCGCCATATCAACCACGACCGAGCCCGGTTTCATGCCACTCACCATGGCCTCCGTGACAATGCGCGGTGCGCGTTTCCCAGGCACCTGGGCTGTTGTAATCACCACATCCGATTGCTGAACATGAGCCGTCAGGACTTGCTGGGTATGTTCCTGAGCCGCCTGGGAGAGTTCCTTGGCATAGCCGCCTTCGCCACGGGTGTCTTCTTCGAAACTCACGTCAATGAACTGGGCTCCCAGGCTTTGCACCTGCTCCTTCACCTCCGGGCGCACGTCGAAGGCCTCGACCACGGCCCCAAGACGGCGGGCGGTGGCGATCGCCTGCAACCCCGCAACCCCCGCCCCAATCACCAAGACCTTGGCCGGGGCGATGGTTCCCGCTGCGGTGGTCAACATTGGAAAATACTTGGGCAACTGCACAGCGGCCAGCAACACGGCTTTGTAACCCCCAATGCTCGCTTGGGACGACAGGGCATCCATGCTCTGGGCTCGACTGATCCGGGGCACCAGCTCCATGCTGAAGGCGGTCACCCCTTTTTCGCCAGGGCCTGGGCCAACTCTGGCTGAGCCAGGGGATTCATGAATCCGATCACGACCGTTTGGCTAGGGATGGCTTCGAGCAGTGCAGGGTCGCTGCTGAATTGCTGAGCAGCTCCCACGGTGAGCATGACGTCAGAGTCTTGCCAAAGCGCGGAGCGATCGCTCACTATCACGCCACCGGCTGCCTCATAGGCCGCATCTGCATGGGAGGCCTTGACCCCCGCGCCCGCTTCGATCAATACCGTCAGCCCCTGTTTCACAAACCGATTCACAACATCTGGCACCAGAGCCACACGCTGTTCTGCTTCAACTTCCTTTGGGACGCCCAATTTCAACGTCATCGGCAATTCTCCTCGCTTTACGCTTAATCGACTCGGAGCCCCTGCTTTTGGATCGTAGGCTGATCCCCCAGAGAGAAAAGGGTTGTTTACGCTCCTTATAGAAACGCAAAATAAAAACGCAAAATCAAGACTTAAATTAAGTCCGAGTCTGGGGGCTATTAATGTCCGCAATGCTTGGCATCAGGCCAGGGGGATTTGACGATATCCTACGGTATTCGGCCCATGCCAGTCGAAAAAAAGCCGTGCGGTATCCGTGAAAAAACGGTGAATATTGCCTGATCCCACGAAGGACAGATGACAGACTGGCCGACCGCTTACAACATTTTCTTACGATGGCAGGCGATAATGAGACATCATGTGCTTCCAAGTGTGGACGTTCTAGCAGGAGTTTAATTGCGACCTATGCTGCCTAAATCTTTGATCAAACCGATGGTTTCGGCGATGGCGATCGCCACCTGTGTGACCACGGGCCACATGCTTTTCAATGCCGCGATCGCCAATGCTGAGAGCTTGCCGGGTATTACCTTCCGGTGGAGAGGCCGCGAAGGCTTTAATGAACTCAGCCATGTGATTGACCTGAGCAGTGCGCCCAATCAGTGGGGCCGCTACCGATTTCAAATGAGCGCACGGGACTTGAAGGTCGCGGCGTCTCAGTTCACAATCAATATCCCGGATCATTTCGACGGCGAATTCGACAAAGATAAAATTGAAGTCCGCATCTGTTCTAAGGCTGCTTCATTTGTGAGCCGTGCCAAGTGCAAGGCTGTGCCGCTTGATGAAGCGACAGTGGACATGGCCGCGCGGCAGATTTCCATTTATCCGGCGGCTCCGGTGCCCGCTGGAACCAACGTGGAATTGGTGTTCTCCAATGTCAAGAACCCTCGTAGTCCCGGCATGTATCAGTTCAATGGTCTGGTTGAAGTTCCCGGTGATGTGCCGTTGTTGCGCATGGTGGGTTCCTGGATTATTTCGATCGATCAAGGTTAGGGAGTGCCTTAGGCAATACGGTCGATGCAGTTGGCCAGATAGGCTTGGGTCAGTTCGATCAGTGTTTCGTAGGCGAACTGGTGGGCGATTTGGGCGATCGCATCCCGCAGGCCTTGGTAAGGTTTAGGGACTTCGTCCAGCAGTTGAAAAATCGCTTCTTGATCCAGCAATGTTGTGGCCTGCTCTAGCCGCTCAACCCAGTCTGAGCCCATTACCGAAAGGCTATCCACCGTTAGCCTTGGGGGATGGGTCGGATGTAGGCTACTTTGGGGTTGGGCCAAGCGTTCCACCAGAATATGGAACCGAAACACGGTACGCCGCTGATGGGGGTCTGATTCCACGTCGATCGCTCCCCCCATCAGCTCGACCAGTTTGCGGCTAATCGACAGCCCCAAGCCTGTGCCGACCTCCGCCCGCCGCCCCAGCTCTGTTTGCTCAAAGTCTTCGAACAGGCAGTCCATTTCTTCGAGCGGGATGCCTGGCCCCGTATCTTCGATTTCAAAGCGTAAAAACTCCCAGTTTGCCCTAGTTTTCTCTAGGCCTTTCTCCAAGCGCTTCTCTAGGTGCTTCTCCAGGCGCTTTTCCAGGCGCTTTTCCAGGCGTTGGACTTCGGAGCGGACGCGGATGCTGATGGAACCTTCCTCGGTAAACTTGACCGCGTTGCCCACGAGGTTGACGAGCACCTGCCGCAATTTTCCACCGTCGGTGCGAATGTGGCTGGGCACTGAGTCATCGCGATCGATCGTCAAATTCAAGCCCTTGATCTTGGTTTGTAGGAAAAATACATCCCGGAGCGATCGCAGCATCCCCGCCAAATCCACAGACTCCACAGTCAAGGTTGCCCGACCCGCTTCCAGCTTGGCCATGGCCATGACATCGTCGATCAATTTGACCAAATGTTCGCCACTTTCATTAATGGTGCGCAGCATTGGCAAATGGCGACCGACCGTCGCGGTATCCTGGGCCATGAGCTGGCTAAATCCCAAAATGGCGTTGAGCGGCGTGCGGAGCTCGTGGCCCAGACTGGCGATAAATTCTCCCTTGGCCTCACAGGTTTTTCGATCTTGGCCTTGGCGGCTTCTAGGGCCTGCCGCTGCTGTTGCTCGGCCTCAAGTTGTTGCACTTGGGCATGGCCTACGCCGACTGGGTCGGCAAGGGCACAGAAGAGATCGATTTTCGTCGGCAGACCATTGGCGAAAGCGATCGCACTGGTGCAGCGCCAGAATGCCGTTGG
>JAAUOP010000229.1 GCA_012034805.1 Synechococcales cyanobacterium CRU_2_2
ACAGCCTCAGTCTCACGCAGGGCGCACAAATGCGCCAGCCCAAGTCAATCCCACCCCAAAACTCAAGGTATTACTGGCCGGGGTCAGCGCTGTGGCTCCCAGCTTCCCACCGCAATTTCCCGCCCTGGCTCAGACAGCAGCGGATTAGCCCAAATCCAGGCCAGCATTGGTGGCAAAGTCTTGCTGAATCAAGCCTTTACGATCGAACGACTACAACGCACGATGACTAACCAGCATTTCCCCATTATTCATCTGTCCAGCCACGGGACGTTTAGCTCTGACCCCAAGAAAACTGGTATTTTTGCTTGGAATCGTCAACTGGATCTACCGACGCTGCGCCAGTTGGTTGAACAACAGGGCCAACAGCGATCGATTGAACTGTTGGTATTGAGCGCCTGTGAAACGGCGAAAGGGGATGAACGATCGATTCTGGGATTGGCAGGCGTTGCGGCCCAAGCGGGGGCGCGCAGTACGATTGCCAGTCGCTGGCTGGTCAATGAACAATCGACGATCACGTTGATGGATGCGTTTTATTACGGCCTGAAACAGGGCCTGTCCAAGGCCGAAGCGCTCAGACAGGCCAAATTGCAGTTAATCCACAGCGCTGACTTTAACCACCCCTTTTCTGGGGCAGTTTTACGCTTATTGGAAGTTGGTTGTGACGATCGCGGGTGGATTAATCACCTGCTCCGCTAATGTCATCAGACCTTCCGGCCCATAGGCTGAAATCGTCACCAAATAGGCATTACCCGGTTTCAATGGCAGATTTGCGTAATTGCATGTGGGATGCGTTAATGGCGCTGATTGCCAGTGCCATTTATATCCTGCAATGCTGATTTGATAATATGTGGCATCGGGCACGTGTTGCCAGGTGAGTGTTTCACGATCGTGAGCGACCTCAAAGGTTGTCTGGTCACCCTTCATCCTCAGACAAAGCTGACGACTATTGTTGGGACAGGCCAGCAAGCGCCGTTTGACTGGCATTTTGCAACTCTTTGACTGGGGTGAACAGGCTTGGACGTAACGCCGGGGTGATCGCGCAGTGGCGGGGGTACTGGACATCACAATCGATGCCAACAGCAGGGGTATCAGCCAAAAAGAACGGTAGAACATAAAAATCACAATTTGCGCGAAATGTTTTTTGGTGGTGGTGCTAATAAAGTACGGAGCTTTTGCGACTGCCAAAATTCAACTTCTGGCGTCGTCGCTGTGCCAGATAGGCAGGATTGCCAAAATTGATTCGATGCACCGAGCGGCGGAGCCGCATCCCGTGTTAGCGCCAGCAAACACTGTGCGGCTGTTTCATCGGGATTTAGCTTAATTGCCTTGGATAGGGACTGTGCGGCCTGAACATATTGTTGACGTTCATATTGCAGCCAGCCCAAATTTTCAGCAATACGGCTTGTGTCACTTGGTCGGAAGAGCGCTGTAACGCGGGCTGAAGCAACTGCTCCGCTGCCGCGTATTGCGTCTCTAAAATGTACAAACGGGCCAGATTATTGCGAGCTGGGGCAAAATCTGGTGTTTCCGCTAATACCATTTTATAAAGTTCAATCGATTTGTCCACCGTATTTGTCTCTTCGTATAAATTTGCAAGGTTGTAGCGAATCGTTGTCACATCTTTCGGTTTCAGTTTTAAGGCTTGCTGATAATGTTCGATCGCGCATTGTTGCGACTCAGCCGTGCCCATCTGTTGACAGATTACCGCCAGATTCCCATGCAGTTCTGGACTGTTGGGATTGTAGAGAATCGCCGATTCAAGCTGGGATTTCGCCTCAGCATATTCACCCGCTAGGGCATCGCGTAGGGCATCACTGAGATAGCGTTCTGAAAGGTACCAGGTATAGCCTTTAAAGCAGCCCAACAGCCCTGCGGCAATGGCGGCATAACTCAGCGCTTTTACCCAGGGCGATCGGCGAATTTTATCCCGTCTAATTTGTGCCGGGAGTCCTGCCAGGAGGTCTTTGATCTCCGTTGTACTTTTGGGCGATTTACCGGGAGTAGTGCCATCATCCGATCGAGTAAATCTGCGAAGGGCCGACTGACTTGGGGGGATAGCTGTCGCCATTGAATCTGTCCAGCCGCATTTTCCTCTAATTTAATTGGACTAATACCCGTCAGGGCATAGACAATTGTCCGGCCCAAACTAAAAAAGTCCGACTGCGGCATGGCGCGACCTTGGGTCTGCTCATAGGCCGTGTAAGCCGCCGAATTAAGACCGTGATGCCATTCATCTGGGTCACTTCATTGGTGCCTGCGCCGAGCTTGCACAGATAGGTTTGCGTGACCTCGCGCACTGACCCAAAATCAATCAAGACCAATTGCCCATCGGGCTTGACCATGATGTTACTCGGTTTAATATCTCGATGAAAAATATTCTTCTGATGCAAGATATGCAGAATCTCCACCAGTTGGCTGAGCCAGTTGAGCGCCTGGGATTGACTAACTTTTCCCTGCTGGGCGATCAGGGCTTCCATTGTCTCCCCTGCCACCTTCTCCATCACCAAGCAGTGAACCTCAGGATAGCGATCGGATGTGGTGTCAACGGCAAAAAATCCATCCTCATCAATATCCACTTTGGGCAAGCTGGGATGCCAAATATTACCCAGAACACCAGCTTCCTGCTCGAAATGTGCCGGTATGCCGGGGTCGGATAATCTAATACCTTGATCACAACTTGCTGTTGCTGCTGGCGATCGCGGCCCAGAAATACCGATATGGGGATCGTCGGATTCAAGGGTCGCAGTGGCTTCAAGACTTCGTAGCGATCGCACAACAAACTGACGGTGCCGCAATGGGGACAATGTGCCGCCGCTGGTTCAAATTCTAAATGGCATCCAGGATTAATGCAGAACACAGTGAGAACCTACTTTTGAGCCAATGTCTTTTTGACGATCGGGTGGATCGCGAACTTTGCTGGTTGCCCCGTCTTTTCAAGCATATTCATCTGCTCTAGCCGATTCAGGGCTTCAATCAAGTCCGATCGAGCAATCTTCACTTCCAGTTTGTCAATTTTTGACTATTTCGAGAAAAGTCAATGTGCCTGATGCCAAGGTATTTAGCACCGATTGCTCGATCGCCGAGAGTCGGTCGAAACTGACTTCGTAGGCAACTTTTGTGTCGGCCTCTACAAACATCGTCGCTTTGAGGAACTCCTCAATATCGCCATTGTATAAATCCACGACCTGAGGCAATGCCGCCATCAGACAGCCGGGATGCCCTTGATACAGACTGGCCAGCCGCTTATAGCCCTTATCCCCAAGGTCGTAGGAACGCACCAAAGCCCGGACATCTTCAGCCCCCAATCCCGTCAGTTGCAGGCTGTAGACGGGCAATCCCTTGCGTTGGTATCGCTCTAAATCGCGGAAGGGTTGCTGCGTCAAAATCAAGACGGATGATTGCAGGGCATGTCCCGCCAGTTGTTTGAGCAACTGCCCATAGACCCGATGGGCAGGACGATAGAGTGAGACTTCTAGGGCGCTTTTCCCTGCATCTAACAGTTCCTCGGCTTGATCCAACACGAGCACAAATTTCTGACTGCGCAGTTGCTCGACTACGACATCAACCCATTGGTTTTCAGTCATCACCGCCGGATCAATTCCTAGGGCTTCGACAATTTTCGCGATCGAACTTTGGGCGTCAATCGTTTGCCAGATAATTTGAGCAATGGAAAATACCTGCGGCAAGGTCTTGGCCGCTAGGGCTGTCTTGCCAATTCCCGGCTGCCCCAGTAATACGGTAATGCCAGGTTGACACAATAGGTCTCCAAGTTCCGCCTGTTCCGCTACTCGACCCATAAACTGCGGTGGGATTGGCACCATTTCCAGGGGCGGGCCATTCCCTGGGACGGCGGCTTTTCCCGCACCTGCTGCTGGCAGTCTTGCTTCAGCATAGGTCGATAACAGCTCACCCACGTTAAATCGTGTGACCTTTGTTTCTAGGATGTTGGCCAGAAATGTCCAAAGTGATTGGGCGTAAGTTTTGATCGTGCTCTCGGTCAGGTTTAAATCCTCAGCAATTTCACTATACTTTTGCCTTCCAGCACCAGTTCAAGAATATCAAAGCAAGCCTCAGGAATCATTTTATCCTGCTGCCCGTTTACAATTTCGGCTAAGACTTCACGGTAGTTGAGATCAGTCATTAGTTTGATACAAGGTATAGAAAGTCAATTTTACTCAACTTTATCAGAAAAAGTCAAGTACGACCTAACAAATATCGTGGCGGCAAAAGTCAGCGATCGTGATTGTCAGTGCGGTCAATAACGCATAAAAAAGGCCAGCCTTACCCCAGGCCAGCCAATTTAGTGGATATTTATGTGCTCTATGTCCAAGTGTACTCACAAAAAGGGAGGAGCACAAGTAGAAAAGTGCAGTGTCTCATCGCCAGTATCACCAATCACCTAAAAATCTTGTACCAGAATTGAGTTTTCTAGTACAAGATAGGCGTACCATGCTTCCGTCAAACACTCCATCTCCACCTGAAGTTCCGTTCCCAGATTCCCCTGGAGCCAATCCTCCGCCCGCTATGACTGACGCATCGACTCCAAATAGAGGTTCAACAGCCCCTGATTCACCATGGGCGATTGAGCCGCCACTTCCAACAGTGCTCAACGCCTTACGGCATCAGTGGTTTCGGCACCTGCGGGGGGAGCTGTATCAGTAAGGCGAAGGTCTGTATCAAGGCGATGAATCCGGCCCAGAAACAGCAGTATCAGAAGATTGTGAAGGCGGTGAAGGCTGGGGGTGAAGGAGCCGATCGGGCGTTGGAGGATTTTAAGGCGAGTCTGGCTGGAGAGGGGGAGACTGTGAAAGATTGAAGGGGGCAACTAAGGCTACAGATGCCTACGAAATTCCCGAATCTGGTAGAGATGCGGTTAATGCCTCCGATATCGGGCAAGACTTTGGCTTTGACGCGATCAATGAATTTGCCGGGTTTAGTATGACGAACATCCTTGGATCTCCGTCGATCGAGCAAGCGAATGAAATGGTCAAGCGAAAAATTGCGGATGGCTTCACGCTTGAGGGGACAAACGGCAGACTGCTGGCTGAGGTATACAGATAATGCGGCCATGAGAGCTTTTGGTGCAACCAGCATTGATGATGGCCGTAATGCCGTGCTCGCTTGGGATGGCGACAAGCTGACTCCGCTAACTGCGGCGGACAAGAAAACACTTGCTGAAGCCCGGAAAATGTGGGAACTCCACCAGGAGGCGTTTTCAAGCGTCGAGGATATCCAGACCGAAGTCAGCATTACTTCGATTATGT
>JAAUOP010000230.1 GCA_012034805.1 Synechococcales cyanobacterium CRU_2_2
GGGCATTGGGGTCGGTAATGTTGTTAAGCTTGGCAATTTCTCGCCAGCGATCGCCGTTCCCCAAGGTTTTCTGAGCAATTCGAATCAGGCTATCCCCGGCTTGAACGGTGTAGGTTTTTGCCTGAATTTTGGGAGGAGTCACAGAAGCCGGAGGCTTGGTCTCGGGACTCGACGCGGTGGGTTTCGGTGGAGTGGGAACAGGTTTCGCGGGTGCAGGCTTCGTAGGGGCCGTGGGCTTGGGCAGTGTGGCAAAGGAGATACTCGGAGTCGCAGCGGGTAGCCTCAGGGCCATTCCCACCCGCAGCTCCCTCGGACTTTGAATCTTGTTGAGCGCAGCAATCTCGGGCCAGCGATCGCCCTGACCCAGATTTTTTTGGGCGATCGCCATCAGCGTATCGCCGGACTGCACAGTGTAGGTATTCATGGGGGAGTGGAGCAGCCGAAACAGAACTCAGTCTTACTCTATAAAAACCTAATTCAGGCGGTCTTGCCACTGGGCGATCGCCCTTTGAGCCTCAGGGAAGGTCGCCATATCGGGGGGGACAAGCTGCGCTGCTGCAATCGCGAGGGCCCACTGCCCCTGCTGTGCCCGTGCCTGGGCAATATTAAGAATTTCTCGGCTCCAGCCTTGCTGAAGTTGCTTGGCCTCAGCCGCGCTCGGTATTCCTGTGGGAATGCCTCGGGCAATGGCGATCGCTGGTTGTAGCTGGAGGCAGACCCCGGACGCACGAGCGCCTTGGCATGTTGCAGTTGGGCTGGGGTTTGCCATTGGGCAATAGATTCTTGGGCGGTGATGCTGCCGAGGAGGTCAGAGGGGACGAGGCGTGCGGCGGCGATCGCACCCAAATAATCGCCTTTGTCAGCCCGTGTCTGCCCAAGTTTGAGGATGGACTGGCTCCACTCATCCATCTGGGCGCGTGCGGCTTTGTACTCGGGATCGCTGGAGGGAATCCGCCGCGCCAGGGTCATGGCCTGGTTGTAACTGGAGGCTTGGTCGGGGCGCAGTGAGTTTCTGGCTGCTTCTAGAATTTGTTTGCCGTTGCTTGCCGTCGTTGGAGAATTGGCTGAGTTGGTATTGGCTGAGTTGGTATTGGCTGAGTTGGTATTGGCTGAGTTGGCATCCTTCGGGGATTGAGGAACGGTATTCGGTTGAGCTTGTTGAGCCTGTTGAGTTTGTTGAGCTGGGGAGGGCGCGATCGCCCCACCGGTGTCGGGCTGGGTACCGGTTGTAAAGGTCTGGGCCGCTGCGCCAGCGGGCTTATCGCCAGCGGGCTTATCGCCAGCGGGCTTTTCGGCAGAGTTCTGAGCATCAGAGTTCTGAGCACCAGAGTTCTGAGTCGCGGAATTCTGAGTCGCGGAATTCTGACCGCCGGAGTCCTCTGTTCCCCTGTCTTGGGACTGACTATCCTGGGACTGACTATCCTGAGAATTACCGCCTGACCGTTCGCCTGGGGACAATTCAGGCCTATCCGGTTCTCGATCTTGACCCAAAAGCCCTAGCAGGCCAAATGTTGCCAGCAAAATCAGCCCAGCTGCGCCCAACAATTTGAGATTAAACCAGCTCGGCAACCTGCTGGCTAAGCTCCCCGAGGCCGATGGCCGATCGCCCTCTGCTTGGGCGGTGTCTTCCTCTGGCTCCAGCGGATCGAGTTCGATAATCGGCAGTCCGCCGTCGTCATCATCAACCAGAATCGGACTGACCGGAGTCGGACTCACCGGAGTCCAAGCTGTTCCGCCACCCCCATTGGGAAAGCTGGGAACGTCGATCGTTTGGATAGCGTTTTGAGCATCGTTCTGAGGTGCGGTTTGGTTGGCGGTTTGGGCGCTGGAACCTGCGATCGCAGAACCGCCATTCACCCCAGGAAAGCCATCTTCCAGTAAGCCAGCCCCCGAGAAGCCAGCTCCGGGAAATCCGTCTGCCGGAAAATCTAGGCTAGAAGACTCTGGCCCATAGGATTCTGGCAGCGGGTCACCGCCTCCCCAGGCCCCCGCACCAGAAGGGGGAAGGGTTAGAGGGCTAGGTTCTGGATAGAGGCCAGTTCCTCCAGCGCCGGGCTGCTCGGGTGCAACGACCAAATCTGCCCAATGCCAGCTAGAGGCCCCGGCTTTACCGTCGCCATAGTCTAGATAGACTTCCGTCACGGTGTTGAAATCCTGACCTGAGCGTTCCGGATTTGTGTCCGGCAATGGGCCTCCTGACCCTGGAATCGAGTTGGCTCCTGGCCCGAGATTACCATCGGTGATTTCTGCCTGCTGCCAGACCACGGCATAGGGATCTTCCCCGGAGTCTTCAATGGGATCATCACTTAGACTTTCGTGACTCAGGCTTTCGTGACTCAGGCTCTCGTAACTCAGGCTTTCGCCCAAAGGGCTTCCATCATTTAGGCTTTCGTCCAAAGGGTTACCTGGGCGATCGCCCCAGGTTTCGACAAACGCTTCGCCGAAATCAGCGGCTAGATTCATCGGCACGTAGTTGAAATCCAAGGGCGTGACGACAGTGCTGCCACTCGCGCCGCTAAACAGGCCGTCGAGGTTTGCCGTGCCCTGGCTAACGCTGTTATGACTGGAGCCGTTATTGCCGGAGTCGTTATTACCGAAGCCGTTATTGCCAGAGCCAGAATTCCCAGAACTGCCTTGGGCCAGCACTGGCGCGGGGCGGAAGGAATAGGTTCCGACGAGGAGTGGGGTTTGCTCTGGACGCCAGTAGTGGTCGCTCAACTCTTCCATGCGTTGCTTGAGCGATAGGTTGAGGTCGGCCAAGCTTTGGAGGGTGCCACTGCGGAGGGCATCGAGAAGTGCCACTGTGAAAAAGCCATGCTGAAGCCCGGCAGCTTTGCGGGAAAACTGGCCCTTCTGGGGCTCGCAGGATTGAACGGTGGCAATGCCATATTCCTGGGCCAGAGCTGCGGTTTGGAGGCCCACAGGGATGGTGAGGCTGGCTTCGTTGTGGTTCATGTCGAGCAGAAGCAAAATGCGATCGCTCGCCGCTTCTTGCAACAATTGAAAGAGCGATCGCATCGCAATCCCCGTTGACGCTGGCTGTTTGGGGTCGCCATCCACGGGCATCAAATAATCAACCCCATCTGCATGAATGCCGTAACCACTGAAAAAGACCCACAGCTCGTCATCGGCCTGCAGGGCCTGGTCCACGAGCCACTGGAACCACTGGAGCAAGGTGGTTTGCAAGGGAAAAGTCGATTGACCCAGGTGCAATGCGGAGGCGGTGGTGAGCAGCAGGCAGTTGGCTGGGGTGACGCGACCGCTACTGAGCAGTTCTCGGCAGAAGGCTTCCGCGTCGTTCTGGGCGAAGCTCAGGGACTGAAACGCAGAATAATTATTGACGCCGATGGCGATCGCCCAATGCCTAGCCATGTGTGAATCCGCTCTTGGTGAAGATGCCTTGGGCCAGTCCGGTGGCCGTTGTTCAGGTAACCGAATCACCTGTTAAACGGCAGGTCAGACGGCAGCAATCTAGCACAGAAAATCGCTTCCCTCCCTAAGAAAATCTACACAAGTTGCGATCGCCCCAGTCATATCGCCCCAGTCATATCGCCCCAGTCATATCGCCCCAGTCACATTGCCCGAGCCGTCCGGGCCAACACGGTTCGTCCCGACGAGCGCTAAACTGTCACGAGTTTGCTAAAACTGAATTACGCTAGCTGGATCACGCTGGCCAAATCATGCTGGCTAAATCACGTTCGCTTTTGAACCCCGTTACCTTTGGATTGGTCATGCGGAATTCTATCCCTGCTCTCAAACGCCTGTTTCTCCACGCTGTTCGCCCCCTAAATCTCGACGTCCGATTGCGCTGTTTGGCCTCGCCGTGGGTTTAGCGGGTGCCGTCGTCTCGGAGGCTATCACCCCAGCCCCGGCCCAAGCCTATCTCGCTGAAGTGGGTGTCACCATCGACAACGGCAACAGCGACAGCTACTCGACGCTCCTGCGTCGAGCTGAGCAGGTGGCCCGTGCCGCCGCCCAGCGCACGTTTGACAATGACATCCTAGTGACAAAAGTCTCCGCAACGATTACGGGCAACTATCGCGGTCTTGAAGTGCCTATCTTGACACTGAATGTGGGCCGCTACGACTGGCGTGCCCAGCCTGACCCCAAACTCTGGTCTACCTACTATTCCATGAGCAAACGCCTCTTGGGCTTTGGCGCTGTCGATACCGAGTTTTAGAGGCCTGTCGTATTAGATGCCTGAGTTACTGAGCGGCCTCAGTGTAGAGGTTTAAGTTAGACGTATCTGCAAAGCTGCGGGCAGGGTCTCAAAACCACTGGTATCATAGTCAATCTGACTTTGTTTGACTTGTGGGATGGGCCTTGTGACAGATAAAAACACAGATACGAATTTTGATTGCTTGCAAACCAGCGATCCCGCGATCGCCGCACTGATCAACGATGAACTCGGTCGCCAACGCGATCACCTCGAACTGATCGCCAGCGAAAACTTCACCTCCGCCGCCGTTATGGCTGCCCAGGGCTCCGTGCTGACCAATAAGTACGCCGAGGGCTTGCCCAATAAGCGCTACTACGGCGGCTGCGAGTTTGTCGATCAGGTGGAGCAAATTGCCATCGATCGCATCAAACAGCTCTTTGGAGCTGCCCACGCCAATGTCCAGCCCCATTCCGGTGCCCAGGCCAATTTTGCTGTGTTTTTGGCGCTGCTCAATCCCGGCGATACCATCCTGGGCATGGACTTGTCCCACGGCGGCCATCTCACCCATGGTTCACCGGTGAATTTTTCGGGCAAATGGTTCAACGTGGTGCAGTATGGCGTGAGCCAAGCCACCGAGCAGCTGGATTTTGAACAGATTCGGGCGATCGCCCTCAAGCACAAGCCCAAGCTAATTATCTGTGGCTATTCGGCCTATCCCCGGACAATCGACTTTGCGGCGTTTCGGGCGATCGCCGACGAAGTCGGAGCCTACTTGATGGCCGACATCGCCCATATCGCCGGACTCGTCGCCACCGGCCACCACCCCAGCCCCATGCCCCATTGCCACGTGGTCACCACCACTACCCACAAAACCCTGCGCGGTCCTCGGGGTGGCCTGATCCTCACCAACGACCTAGAGCTGGGCAAAAAAATTGACAAAGCCGTCTTCCCCGGCAGCCAGGGCGGCCCTCTAGAGCACGTGATCGCCGCCAAGGCCGTGGCCTTTGGCGAAGCGCTTCGGCCTGAGTTCAAGACCTACGCAGGCCAGGGTGATTGCCAATGCCCAGGCCCTGGCG
>JAAUOP010000091.1 GCA_012034805.1 Synechococcales cyanobacterium CRU_2_2
TCGGCTCGTACACCAGAAACGGATCCGGACTACAGCATTGCTTTTGCGTTTTCCAAATGTATGGCTGCTCAGGGCTTTGTGATTATGACCGGGGCTGGGGGTGGCATTATGGAGGCGGCCAACAAGGGGGGCGGGGCGATCGCACTCCTTCGGCTTAAATGTCCAACTGCCCTTTGAGCAAAGCGCTAATGCGTTTATTGAAGGCGACGAGAAGCTGCTGACCTTCAAATATTTTTTCACGCGCAAGCTGTTCTTCCTGCGGGAAACCGACGCCGTGATCGCCTTTCCGGGTGGGTTTGGCACGATGGATGAGTTATTTGAGTGTCTGACGTTGATCCAGACCGGCAAATTTGGCCCTTCTCCTCTGGTTTTGGTCGATCGCCCTGGCGGTGACTATTGGCAGGAATGGGAGAAATTTAGCAAGGATCAACTGCGGCTCAAGGGCCTGATTAGCCCGGAAGATCACCATTTGTATACTGTTACAGACCGGATTGACGTGGCTTGTCAGGCGGTTTCTGATTTTTACAGCGTTTATCATTCGAGCCGCTATGTAGGGCCAATGCTGGTTTTGCGGTTAAAGGTTGAGCTTGCCGATGCCGATGTTGAATCCATCAATCGGGCATTTGAGGATATTTTGGTGGCTGGGGCGATCGAAAAAACTGCAGCGTTTCCAGAAGAACTTGGCGACGAAACCGTGGCGCTGCCTCGACTGAAGCTTCACTACGACCAGCGCAATACCGGGCGGCTCTATCAGCTGATTTCAGAGATTAATCGTCGCGGGGCGGCGCAATTGACCGAAGTGCATCCCGAGCAGAAGTAGTGATTTTGGCTATTCGATGCAATTAGACTGGGCCTGTTTGAGAACCGAGCCGGCGAGTCCCGACCAAACCGGTGTTCTGACCTCAGCGGCCCGCAGCCCCGTCGCCAGCCAATCGTTGCAGGTATACCAAATCCCGTACCATCCCCGACTCGCATAAAACGTGCTGGTGGGACGACGACCCAGGGGCTGGAGCTGACCGGCAATATCTTGCTCCAGGCTTGCCAAAACATAATCCACTAGGTGCAAATAACCGGTTTCGCTCAGCTTCAGGGCTTTGACCTGGTAGCCATTGCCCGCACGGGGTGGAGTGCGATCGCCCCGCACCTCCATCGCAGTATCCGTAGGCCAAAACAGTGCCCGCAGCGCGGTGGTAAGTTGGAGGTCTTGAAAGCGGGGGGTGTTGACATAGAATTGGCGATCGCCCCAGCCCCAGCTCACGTAGGCATAATCTTGCTGCCGAACCCGCCCCAAATCCTCCAGATCGAGATGCGCTCGCCAATCAAACACGGGGGTGTAGACGGGCAGGGTTAGCCCTGTGTGGAGCGATCGCGACTCAGATAAACCGTAATGGCACAGGCTTCGGTGGCAGGCTTGACCCGGCGCGGTGTGAAATAGCCCAGGGTCAGCAGGGCGGCGGATCCCAGAGCGATCGCCAAGCCCCCCCGACCGACTTGTTTACCGCTTAGTCTACCGTTCAGCAACTTGCCCAAGGATTGAACCGCCTCCATTTTGGTCAGTGTGAGTCTGGGTCTGCAACTTTTCGGAGAGTTCTCCCTTCAGGCGATTCAAGATCGATTGACTGTCCAGCGAGGCCAAAATCCGCATCGCCATGGCTTTAGGCCCCTCCTCTCCCCAAGTCGCGCCCTGGGCCAAATAGGTTTTGGTCACCTGACCGATGCCATAGGACGACACCCCCGCTACCGCCGCCTGGGTGGCTGCCACTGAGACATAGGGAACCAAGCTCGCCCCCGCTGTCACCGGAGCCGCCGCACCCAACAGGGTTTTGAGTGAACCGAGACCCAGTGTTGCAAGCAGTTCACTGAGGCCAAGGCCCCCCATGGCGAGGGCAATTTTTTTTGAGTAGGGCGATCGCCCCCAGCTCTGTCATTTCCAGGCCATAGAGCTTCGAAAGCGCCAGAATCAAAAACACATCCACCGCTGCACCGCCCAAAACATCGAGCACCGTGACGGGGTTAATGGCGATCGCCGTCGCCTTGGCCAGACTCGCGTTCCAGATCAGTTCATCGGCGCTGCGATCGCGTAGCGCCATTTTCCGCGCCACGATCTGCCCATTGGCCTCATCGGCAAACAGCAGCGTATTCAGTGCTACTAGCGCTTGTCCTTCGCGGCTCAGCACATCCAAAATTTTGAGTGTGAGCGGCTCCACCTGGGGATTGCCCGCCATCCGCTTCACCTGCACTTGGCCATCGGCTTGCCGCACCGCTTGCACCTCCAGCGGAGCCGCCGCGACCATGACAATTTCGTCCGGAGAGACCAAGGCTTTGAGCCGCTCATCTCGAATCTTCTGATAAACCGCCAGTCGATCAGCTTCGGGATATTGGTCAATTTTGTTGAACACCAGCAGCATCGGCTTGCTGACCTGGCGCAGGGTCGCCAGCGCGTCGTACTCGATTTGGGTGATGTCACCGCTGACCACAAACAAAATCAAATCGGCCCGTTGGGCCACGGCGATCGCCAAAGCCTCCCGCTGCTCGCCATTGACCTCGTCAATGCCGGGAGTATCAACCAACTCCACCGTAGCTAGGCCAGCACGTTTCAGCCCTAGGGTCTCCACCGTAGCGTCTGTGCCCGCGATCGCCGTCCGCGTTAGCTGCCACTGGGACGGCTGCCACTGGGACGAGCCAATGGTCTGGGTAACGCCATGCAATGGGCCGGTTTCAAACACAGTTTGGCCCGCTAGGGCATTGAGCAACGAAGACTTACCGCGCCCGACCATGCCAAAGGCTGCAATTTGGATGCGGCCTGTCTCCAGACGATCGAGCGTCTCCTCAAGCCCCAACAACAGTGGACTGAGGCTGCTGCGCTCACGTTCAGACAAGTCCAATTTGGTCATCCAAGTCCGCAGCAGCTCACGGGCTTCGCAATAGTGGAGCTCAGCGCCGAGGCGATCAAAATCGAGACAAACTGCCGCTAGATCTAACTCAATCTCAGCGCCAATTTCGGCGTCAATTTCGGCGTCAATCTGGGCAAAATTTTCAGAGCCCGGCGGGTTAAACATCCTGGGGGGGTTGGACTCAGGGAGGCTCACGGGGCAATCGCAAGATTGAGGACTGGCTCCATCATACCGCTCGCCCAATGGTCACACTTGCACCAATGGGCCACCCCCGGCGGCCTAAAGCGTCAGTACTAAGTTAGCACTGCCAAAATTGGTGCTAAAGGCAATGTTGAGATTTTCGAGCACCTGCACCAGCCAGCTGACGGTTCTGCGAGTAGAGCCCTCATAGTGATTAAACAAAATCGCCAGACGCTTTTCGAGATGGGGCTTCACTCGAGAGCAGAGCAAAACAATCTTCAGCAGTAAGCCGGTCGTCTGGGTGGCTCCCATGTTGCCGATCAAGTCGATGAATGTGAGGTGATCAACGCGGTGAGGGCTCTCCACCACCAGGAAATTGAGCAAACTGCCGCAGGTGCGCACCATCAAGAAATCGCTCATCGGCTTGTTGTCTAGCTCAGCGAACGTTCCTTGCAGCTGATTACAAAGCTGCTGATTGAATCGACGCTTGCCATAGCCAGGCTCAATGGAAGGAACGAGGTATTGGTGCAAGTCTCGCTTGAACTGACCAAAGTTAGGCCCATAGTTACTGTGGGCATGGAACCCATGGGCGAGGTCGCGATAGGTTTGACCGCTTTCGATTTTGCCAGTGAAGTGCTTCACCGCATAGGCAAGCTCCGGATTGGTCATCAGCGTCGGATTGTGAAAGGCCTGCATCCGCTTTTGGAACTGGGTCAACTGCTCGGGGCCTTGGCGAGCCGCCCGAGCACAGCGCACTTGATACAGGACGTATTGGGAAAGATCTAACTCAAAGCGATGTTGGTGCTGGGTTTGCAGCCGTTGAATTGTGCTTTGCTGCTCGTCAGTGCTCGTGTCGTTGAGCAGACAATGTTCGTAGAGATAGGGGTAGCGGCGAATCAGGCTGCCGAGGGGACGTTCTAGCTCGATGCTTTCAGAGGTCTGGTGCTCCATCACCTGGAGCAAGCGGCTCAAGGTAATGTATTGCTCGCTTTGGGTGAAGCCTTGAATGAGGGAGCGCAGACGCTGGACAGAGCGCGATCGCTGCCCCGCCACCCCATAGCCACTGGGCAAATCGCCGAATTGCCGAATCAGTTCTGGAATGGCGCTATTGTGGCGCGTGTTTAATTGCCAGCGGTTGATCAAAATATGGCAACAGCGGTTGAGCAGAAAATTAAATTCCTGGTCGCTGGTGTGGGAACCTAAAATACTGCTCAGAGCCTGGGCAACCTTAGGCTCCGAGCACCCCCCTTCGAAGAAAAGCTGCCGAAAACGCTCGATCGCGCGATCGGGCTGTTCCGCATCGACGAGCCACAGAAAGAACGAGTAGATCTGCTGCTCTTCAGGACTAATCTGTCGATTGTTATAACCGCGATCGGTTTCCATGACACCCGTTTGCGTTACAGCCATAATTGCACGATGAGAGCTAGCATCTGGAACAGGTCTAGAACTGATGACCCGACCCAGCCAACGAGTCAGGCATCAGACGAGGTCAAGCATCTGGGGCAAAGAATCTGGATCAAAAAATCTGGAGCAAAGAACCTGGGACACTCAACTAACCACTCGCCCGGAACAAGACTTACTTGAAACAACCAGCCTTGAATTGTCAGACTCTTGACTGTCCAAGTGGAGAGTTACCCAATGTCAATTTATACAACTCACCTTGCTCCATTCTGCTGCTGTGGTCAATCTTTAACTGGGCTTAATATGAAACACAGGCTTTTTGGAGCGCAGATGAACTGGGATGGCGATCGCCATCCAAACTGAATCCATCCAGACTGACGCGGCTCGGATCGACGCAACTGAGGTTCACAGCTATCCCGAAGCTTGCTGTGCCATTGCGCCCAACGTTTGTAAAAAATCGTGCAGTTATGAACCATTCTTTCACCCTTTCACACCTGTTAGGCGTATTGCAAGCCACAGTCCTTCACCCCATTGCCCAGGATGACGGGAAACGGGTGCGTCAGGTTTCAACAGATAGCCGTGGGTTGGCAGCCGGGGATGTCTTTGTGGCGCTGCGGGGCGATCGGTTCGATGGCCACGCTTTTGTAGAGGCGGCTTGGGAGCGGGGGGCGATCGCCGCCATTGTCGATCGCCAGTTTGTCCCGAGTGCTACCCTGCTGGGTCAAACTGAGTTGTTGTTGCTCCAGGTGCCCGATACCTTGGTGGCCTATCAACAGTTGGGTCAAGCCTGGCGACAACAGTTTGCAGGGCCGCTGGTGGCCATCACAGGTTCGGTGGGCAAAACCACCACGAAGGAACTAATTGCGGCGGTGTTGGCAACGGCAGTGGAAACCGGGCCAGATGGGGTACTCAAGACCGAAGCCAATTACAACAATGAAATCGGGGTGCCGAAGACGCTGCTACAGCTGCATCCTGGCCACCGATTTGCCGTCGTCGAAATGGGGATGCGGGGCCTAGGCGAAATTGAGCTGCTGTCGCGGTTGGCGACGCCAGATGTGGCAGTCATTACGAATGTGGGAACGGCGCACATCGAGCGACTGGGCTCGGAGGAGGCGATCGCCCAGGCCAAGTGCGAGCTTTTGCTGCACCTCAAACCTGAAGGGACGGCGGTGCTCAACGCTGACAATGAGCGGCTGATGCAGCGGGCGGCCCAGGTGTGGTCTGGCAAAACGCTGACGTTTGGCTTGGATCGAGGCGATGTTTGCGGCCAATTGCGAGATGCCCAGACGCTGCAGGTCGGCGAGTATCAGTTCCAGTTGCCGCTGCCCGGTCGCCACAATGCACTTAATTTTTTGGCGGCGCTAGCGGTGGCTCAGGTGGTTGGGGATTGAGTGGGTGCGGGGCTGGGGCAGTTGCAGTTGACGCTGCCGTCGGGGCGATCGCAGCGCTACGCGTTGCCCCAGGATGTGGTGATTTTGGATGAGACCTACAACGCGGGCCTAGAGTCGATGCTGGCGGCGCTGGAATTGCTGGCGGACACGCCAGGGCAGCGCCGCATTGCAGTGCTGGGCACCATGAAGGAATTGGGCGATCGCAGCCTCGAATTTCACCAACAGGTGGGGGAACGGGTGGCCAAACTGCAGCTCGATGCCCTGCTCACCCTGGCCGAACCGGCGGAAGCTGCCATCCTGGCCCAAGGTGCAGCCCACGTCCACACACGAGCGTTTGGCGATGGGGCCAGCTTGAGTCAGTATTTGACAACCTGGGTGAAACCGGGCGATCGCTTGCTGTTCAAGGCTTCTCGCGCCGTTGCCCTCGACCGGGTGGTGGATCAATTCAGGCAAGACTGGCCCTCCGAGCGGCCCTAGATGCAATGGCCCCGAACCCATGTGCCCACGCGCGCGACGACGACGAGCTACGGACTCGGGGATGCCATCTCGCTGGGGAGCATAACCCCGCTCGGGAGCGCAGGCAAACTGCCTGCTTGCAAGCGCTTACTCCATCGCTCCACGGGGTCGGTGGCGATCGCCCACTGTTCACAGTCGCCTAGACGAGCGGGCTCGGGAAATTCGGTGAGGTCAGGATAAAGGGCGGGGGCGACGCCGTAGGCGCTGCAAATCAGGCGATCGTAATTCTCTAGGCCTAGGGGCTGGCCCGAAGCCTGGGCTAATCCAGCCACAAACGCCAGGGGGTGGCCTTGGTTAAAAATCCACTGGGTGCCCGAGAGCAAAATGCTGGGCGAGGGCTGTCTCAGGACTCTTGGCAACAGTGCCGTGAGTTCATCCAGCGCCTCCGGCGTTGGGGCAAAGCCATAATCAGCCATAATCATCTGGCTGAGCTGCCGCACGAGCAAAACATAAGCCGAGTCCAAAACCGCGATTTGTCGCTCTCGAGGCGAGGCAGACTGGCCATCAAAATGGTCTTCTAAATAGGAGAGTAGTTCGTAGCAAAGCTTGAGTGTTCTAATGTTCGACAGCCTAATGTTCGACAGCCTAATGTTCGACAGCTGAGATTTCCGTTGCCGATGGCTATCTGCCGGAAGTAAATCAACCTGTGCAGCGGTCTGCCCTAGTTCCCTTTGATCCCAATATATTTGGGGTCGATCGCACGATTGAACCTCAAGCATCACCCCAGCCTGGAGACCCGGCAGTTGATTCACCCCTGCGATCAAACGGTTCAACGCCTCAAACCCGACCAGCCATTCCCCATAGCGCTGCTCAAAACCACCTGGCTGGCTCAATTTGACCCAGGGCGAACGGGAGATGACCGGAGCAGGGCGAGCTGGAACACCCAGGGGCGCTCCTTCGGTACGATTTGTTTCGCCAAGCTCCGAAGGCTGACAGGCGGAAAGCCCTAGGCTCACGCAGCCCAAAACCGCCGCAAAAACAAAGGCGGTGAGACCTTGCCGCACCGCCTGAAGCCCCATTCGATCGCGATGGGCTACTTCGCCAAGCTTCGCAGGATCGCCCACGACCATTCCCTAGGGCAACACGCGCACAAGCGGCTGGTCAAACTCCACCGGCTGACCATTTTCCACCAAAATCTCAACCACTTCCCCCGAAATCTCCGACTCGAGCTCGTTCATCAGCTTCATCGCTTCGAGAATGCAAACCGTTTGGCCCACCTTGATGCGATCGCCCACCTGCACAAACGCGGCCTCACCCGGAGCCGCCGCCTCGTAAAACGTGCCCACCATCGGCGACCGAATTTCAATCCAGTTGGGATTCACTACCGAAGACACCGGCTCTGGGGGCGAGAGCGCTGGGAGAGCGACAGGTGATACCGAGCCGACGGGAGCCGGGGAAGCGGCAGGCCGGGGCACCGGAGCAGCCACTGGCTCGCTGCCTCGGCGTACCAAGAGCTCAAAGTTTTCCCCCTTTAGCTTTAACTCGGAAATATCAGTATTATCCAGGGAAGCTAAAAGCTCTTTAATTTGGTTCAGATCAAGTTGCACGGTGGATACCTAGTGGATATCGAGTGGATACCTTAAATTCAGCGAAGTCGATCGCAATCCCAACCCAGTACGATTCGGTGCGACTTTGCGATCGTGCTACTCACGGCCCAGATAAGAATCACTGCGGGTGTCAATCTTGATGCGCTCACCCACCGTGATAAACAAAGGCACCATAACTTGGGCACCCGTTTCGACAATGGCGGGCTTGGTTCCGCCCGTGGCCGTATCGCCCTTCACCCCTGGATCAGTTTGAGTTACTTCTAGCACGACGGAGTTCGGTAGATCCACATCGATCACCTCACCGTTCCAGCTCAGCACACTGACTTCCATTTCTTCTTTGAGATACTTGACGCGATCGCCAATTTGCGCCGCGCTGAGCTGGGCCTCTTCATAGGTCTCCATGTCCATGAAGATAAACTGGTCGCCTTCTTTGTAGGTATGCTGCATCGATCGCTTCTCGAGCACCGCTTGGGGCAACATCTCCCCGGCGCGGAAGGTTTTCTCGACCTGCCCACCGGACTTGGCGTTCTTCAGTTTGTGCGCACAAAGGCTGATCCTTTCCCCGGCTTCACATGCAGGAACTCGACAACACGCCAAACTGCACCATCCAATTCAATCGTGGTGCCAGTACGAAAATCGTTACTTGAAATCATGGTTCCTACAGTTCGCGGATACTTTACGGATACGATCGGCAATACATTTTACCGCTCTGTGGAGAATGTTCAGCGCAATCCGCTCATCAAGCGGCCAAAAGCATCAGGCTTCCAAAAGGCGACCCATGCCCTGGGGCCGGATTCTAGGGCCACATGTCTCAAGGGCAAATCTCAAGGGCAAAGCCAGACTGTGGGAAATTGGTAGCATCCGGATTCCATCACACACCCTGCAGCACCATGACCTTTTGCTTATGTTTCCGTCCGCTCGCTTGGATATTGTCCTGGATGTCTGCGCAGATATCGTCCCTGCCCACCAGGCTGCGTTTACCCCCCTTGATTGCTCACGGTAGGGGGGGGCGATCGCCTGCTGTATTTGCCTCTTGAGCCTCGGCTTACTGGGTCTGCCCCAGCCTGCCATGGCAAATTTGCCCCCCGGCAATGCCATCACCGATGGGCGAGCGCTGTTGCGCTACTCTTTGCCTTTGGATGTACCGGAAATTCGCAAGGTTCAAAAAGAGGTAGAAGCAATTTCGGATAATTTGCGAGCGAAGCGCTGGGGAGCCATGGCAAAACAGGCGAAGAAAGCCGCAAAACAGCTCTCTTTGCAAAGCCCATCGATTTTGGCCGCCACGCCCCCCGACCAGGTGGCGATCGCCGAGCCCCTGATCCGCCGCATTCAAACCGAGTTGGAGCAGTTGGCGACAGCGATCGAAAACAAAGACAAAGAGCAAACCTGGAACGAGCGTCGTGCAAGCCTCAATTTGATTGGCGAGCTCGAAGAAGTCATGGTCGGCGATGTCCCCTTCGAAATTCCGGCGGAATACAGTGACCTGCCGCAGCTCAGGGGCCGAGCCACGATCGAACTGACAACCACCCAAGGCCCCATGACCGTGGTCGTCGATGGCTATAACGCACCGCTCACCGCCGGAAATTTTGTCGATCTGGTACAGCGCGGCTTCTATGACGGCCTGCCCTTCACCCGCGCGGACGAGTCCTTTGTCCTCCAAGCCGGTGACCCCCCCGGCCCGGCGGATGGCTTTATCGACCCCAAGACCAAAACCGCCCGCGTTATTCCCCTAGAAATTCGCGTTGATGGCGATGATGCACCCCTCTACGGCGAACTGTTGGAAAACCTGGGTCTGTTTAATGCGCTACCTGCACTGCCCTTTTCGGCCTATGGCACCCTCGGCATGGCCCGTCCTGACAACGATGTCAATCGGGGTTCATCTCAGTTTTTCTGGTTTTTGTTCGAGCCAGAAATGACGCCTGCTGGCCTCAATTTGATTGACGGACGCTATGCGGCCTTTGGCTACACGATCGCGGGCCAGGAGATTCTCAAGGATTTGACCCAAGCGGATAAAATCATCAGCGCTCGGGTCGTGGCAGGGGCCGAGAATCTGGTTCAGCCCAGTCGCTAATGAACAGGACACGAATGGATAGACAGTCATGGACATCACCGTCAGCGAATTGGGCGAGCAGGGGCTCTTGGCTCAGCTCCAGTCCTATTGTCCAGCGGGTGTCGTGGGGGATGATGCGGCGCTGATTACACTGGTACCGGGTCAATCTTTGGTCGTGACGACCGATGTGTTGGTGGAGGGGGTGCATTTTAGCGATCGCACCACTCCCCCCCACGCCGTCGGCTGGCGCGCTGCTGCAGCCAATCTCTCGGATCTGGCGGCCATGGGAGCCACGGGCATCGGTATCACGGTGGGCCTGACGCTGCCGCCAGACTGCCCGGTAGCCTGGGTTACGGAGGTCTATCGCGGTTTGCAAGATTGTTTGAAGGTTTACGATCTAGCAATTTTGGGCGGAGATCTCAGCCGCAACGCTGGCCCCAGCGCCGGACGCAGTTTGGCGATCACAGCCCTGGGCCAAGTGGCCCACCACCAGGCGATCTTGCGCCACAGTGCCCAGCCCGGAGATGCCATCTTAGTAACGGGTAGCCACGGAGGAGCGCGGGCGGGCCTTGAGATTTTGCTCCAGCCTCTGGCAGGGAAGCTGGTGAGTTCGGAGGGGCGATCGCAGCTGATCCAAAAGCATCAATACCCCCAAGCTCGCCTAGACTGCATTCCGTTGCTCAAAAGCCATGGCAGAATCAGCGGCATGGACAGCAGCGACGGCTTGGCCGACGCCATCGTGCAACTCGCCCGTGCTAGCGGTGTCGGGGCGATCGTCCAAGCAGACCAAATTCCTCTAGTGGCTGCCCTCAAGACTTGGCAACCTCCGGCGCAAGTCCTCGACTGGGCGCTGTACGGCGGAGAAGATTTTGAGCTGGTTCTGTGTTTGCCGCCTGAGCAGGCTCGGCTGCTTTGTCGCCATCTTTGCGCTCAGTTGGGCAATGACGCCGCCATCGTTGGCAGCATCATTGCCGAGCCGGGAGTTTATTTGGAGTTCGGCTCCAGTGAGCGGGTGGGCGATCGCCACCGCATCCCGCTCAGCCTAGAAGCAGGGTTCCAACATTTCAGTAGGCGACGAGATCACCCACCTCAAAGAGCGTAAAAAATTAACTAAAAAGAGGCGGATTTGTTCGCCTCTTTTTAGTTAATTGTGAGGGTTTACATAGAAGTCCAAACATACCGAGAAACGAGGATTGAGTAAAACCTACATTTGATGATTCTGTAGGGACGAACGGCAGTTCGTCCGACCTATGCCAGAGCAACTGCCAATAGCCGGACGAACACGACTCGCCCCTACGCGACGATTGCGGTCTGATTAAATGCTCGTTCCTAAGCTTCCCACTTCTCGGCAGCGAGTTCAGCTAGATCGAGAACCCGCTGGCTATAGCCCCACTCGTTGTCATACCAAGCCATCACCTTCACCATGTCGCCATCCATGACCAAGGTCAAACTGGCATCCACGATCGAAGATTCGTTCGTTTGCCGAAAATCACTCGACACCAGTGGCAGCTCGGTATATCCCAAAAAGCCCTTCATTGTCGTTTCTGAAGCCTTCTTCAGCGCCTCGTTCACCTGCTCCGTGATCGTAGGTCTTTCCACCTGAGCAACCAGATCCACCATCGAAACATTCGGAGTCGGCACCCGCAACGCCACCCCATTGAGACGTCCCTTCATCTCCGGAATGACCAAAGCGACCGCCTGGGCAGCACCGGTTGTCGTCGGTACAATGTTCACCGCAGCAGCCCGAGCCCGACGCGGATCGCGATGGCTGGCATCCAGCAAACGCTGGTCTCCCGTGTAGCTGTGGGTCGTGGTCATGGTGCCTTTGATAATGCCAAAGCTTTCATGCAACACTTTGACCACGGGAGCTAGACAGTTCGTCGTACAGCTAGCATTACTAATCACCTTAATCGAGGGATCATAGTCTCCGTGATTGACACCCATGACATAGGTACCCACGTCACTGCCCTTGCCCGGTGCCGTAATCAAAACCTTCTTTGCGCCAGCTTGGATGTGCTTAGAAGCACCCTCTGATGTCACAAAAACGCCCGTGGATTCTATCACGAGGTCAATACCCAGCTCGCCCCAAGGCATGTTGAGAGGATTGCGATCGGATACGCACTTAATTACCTTTCCATTGATGGTGATGGAATTTTGATCGGCCTCCACGTCCGCATCCAATCGACCCAGCAGGGAGTCGTACTTCAGCAGGAGCGCTGCTGTGGAAGGCTCAGACGTATTGTTAATTGCGATGATATCTAAATTGCTATTCTCACGGCCCAGCCAACAACGAAGGAAGTTCCGCCCAATACGCCCAAACCCATTGATCGCGACTCGAATCACTGCGTCAGCCCTCAGTTAACTACAAGTGTAAATACCTATTGATAAAACCAATCATAGCCTAAAGGCTGCGCCTAAAGAATCTGATTTTTTGAGGAAAAGCTTGTCCTAAAAGGATTTCACTAGTACAGCCAAATTCCACTTGTCATGGTAACCACAGACAAGTTGGCAGACTTGCGGTGGCCTGTGGGTTCGTTCGGCGATCTTTTTAGATTCAGCGTTTGTAGGGAGGACATATCTGCCAGGGATCGATACTCTAGGCTGGCTAGATAAAGTCTGGAACTTCCCGGAGTGGTCTGCTTTACCTGCGAACTGTGCTGTAGATTTCAGACAAGTCTAGTTTCAGTGTGGTTACTTAGCCCTTGGGTCCTGCATCTAGACTCAGAATCGGTGTTTTGAGAGATCATCTTCAGGCTGCAAAGGCTAAGTGTCGGGCTAAAAATCAAATCGGAGGTCGAGTGCAAAGTCGGGCCTGAGGTCAAATCTAATTCCAAAAGTTTCCTCTGGGCAAAGTCTTGTGAGCGGCGGGGATTGGCGCGTATTCAGGGTCTTCCGAGAATGTTACGAATCGTTATCCCAATTCAGCAAACCCTGATATGATATCGCCTGAACAGAGACATAGAGTTTTTGTTCAACCAGCTCCGGGTATGTGCTTTAGGACGACTCGAGTGGCTCTAAGAGCCACGGACGCCGGCACACTGCCCCCGACTTTTATGTTGTGTCTTGCTGTTGTGTGGTGATGCGAGGAATTCAAATGACGCAAGCTGTTGATTTCAGCGGCAGGCCCTTCCACTTCATCGGTGTAGGTGGCATCGGGATGTCCGCGATAGCTCAGGTTTTGGTCGAGCGAAAGCTACCAGTTTCGGGTTCCGATGTCCGCCACTCTCATATTACTGAACGTCTGCAAAGATTGGGAGTCCACATTTTTTGGGGACAAGACGGCCAGAATTTATCCCACTTCCAGCCTACTGCTGAATCTTTACGCTACGAAGAGGGCTTTGTTGGCGGTGGAATTGCGACTTTGCTGCAGCCGGCGATCGCCACAACCTTCCCGGTTCAGTGTGTTGACCCAGATTATTTACCCCAAGTAGTGTGCTCAACGGCCATCCGCAAAGACAACTTGGAGTATCAAGCCGCGTTAGAACTCGGCTGCCCAATTTTTCACCGTTCGGATATCCTGGCGGCCCTGATTGGTATTTCTCTCCGGAGCGTTTCGGTCGCTGGAACCCACGGCAAAACCACGACCAGCGGCATGATTGGCCATTTGCTGACTCACGCGAAGCTCGACCCAACGGTCGTGATTGGCGGTGAGGTCAATGCCCTGGGTGGCAATGCTCGTTTGGGTGAGAGCGATTATTTGGTGGCTGAAGCAGACGAATCCGATGGCTCCCTTGTTAAGTTCCAATCCTATCTGGGCATCATCACCAACATTGAACTCGACCACCCCGATCACTACGCGAACCTGGAGCAAGTGGTTTCTACATTTCAGAAGTTTGCGAGCCGTTGCCAGATGGTCGTGGGCTGCTATGACTGCGACAATGTACGTCGCAACATTCCGTTGACGCTCAGCTATAGCCTAGAGCGATCTTCTGGGGCAGACTATAGCGTTGACCAAGTTGAATATTCCGGCTACGGTACCCGAGCAAGGATTTGGGAAAAGGGGGGTTGCTTGGGTGAGCTAACGCTCAATCTTTTGGGCTCTCACAACTTGAGTAATGCCTTGGCTGCGGTGGCAGTGGGTCGGCACTTTGGCTTGCCATTTGGGGCGATCGCCGCGGCGATCGCCCAATATGAAGGGGCTAAGCGTCGCTTCGAATATCGCGGCCACGCCCACGACATCGTCTTCGTCGATGACTATGCTCACCACCCCAGCGAACTGAAAGTCACCCTGGCCGCCGCCAGACTCCAGCTCAAAACCAGTACGACCCGTCTTCCCATCTTGCCAGAGCGCATCGTCGCGATTTTCCAGCCCCACCGGTTCAGCCGCACCCAAGTTCTGATGGAGGACTTCAGAACCTGTTTTGGCGATGCAGATGAGGTGATTGTTTGCGAAATCTACAGCGCAGGCGAGAAAGACCCCGGCCTAGCGGGGGGCCAAGCCTTGGCAGATGTGATTGCTCAGGTTCACCCCAAGGTTCGGTACTGCAACTCCTTGGATGCAGTCCGTGACTATCTCCAGGCCACACTCCAGCCCAAGGATCTCGCCCTCTTCATGGGTGCGGGCAACCTCAACCAGATCATTCCGGGACTCATCACGCATTTTGAAAAGAATTTGTAGGGGAAACTTCCCAGACAGCTTGAATCATTGATTGGGTGCATCCTTACCATCGTTTCATTTGCCATCTACGTCAGAGTCTCATGCTGCAACTCAAAGCTCAGGGTCGTTCTCTCGTGGCGACGCTTCCGTCCCAATCCCATTTGATTCGTCGCCAAGTTCCCTTAGCACCCTTTACTTCGTTTCGCGTCGGCGGCACAGCAGACCTGTATTCTGAACCGAGAAGCTTTGATGAGTTGTCTGAATGCATTCGTTGGGCAGGTTCCGAGTACCTGCCTGTCACGATATTAGGCTCAGGTTCTAATCTTTTAATTAGCGATGCGGGCCTACGAGGGTTAGTCGTCTCGACCCGGTTTCTCAAGAAGTCAGTGTTTGACGAAGACTTGGGTCAGGTGACGGTCTCTGCGGGAACTCCTCTACCGGCCCTTTCCCGTCGCCTGGCGCGCCGGGGATGGCAGGGATTTGAGTGGGCGGTTGGTATTCCGGGTACTTTGGGTGGCGCAGTGGTGATGAATGCGGGGGCTCACGGGGGCTGTATGGCCGATCGCCTGATCAGCGCCAAGGTTCTGGGGCCGGAGGGTTTAGAACTATGGACACCCGAGCAACTGCAATATAGTTACCGGATGTCTTCTCTCCAGGCGAGCGCCTATGTGGTCGTGGATGCCACATTGCAGTTGTTGCCGGGGGCTAATCCTGAACAGGTCATGCAAGAAACCAACGCAGCCCTGCGGCAGCGCAAATCTAGCCAACCCTACGATCGCCCCAGCTGCGGCAGCGTTTTCCGTAATCCGTCCCCTCACAGTGCAGGCTGGCTGATTGAGCAAAGCGGCCTCAAGGGCTATCAGATTGGCAATGCTCAAATTGCCCACCGCCATGCGAACTTTATCCTCAACTGTGGCGGGGCTCGGGCCCAGGATATTTTTGATTTAATTCATCACGTTCAGGGTGAAATTGCTGATCGTTGGTCGCTCATGCTCCATCCAGAGGTGAAGATGCTGGGCGAGTTTCAGGGATCTTGAGTGGAGTGCATGAGGCACAGCCGGGGGGCACAGTTGGGATTGAGCCGAAGAGTGTTAGAGTGAATTTGGCAAATTTTAGTCTGAGCGAGGATAAGCCCCGCTGACCTTGACAGGTCTTTCGATCGCTCCTGATCGATCACCTCGCTCATCGGTTTTTGATCAAAATCTTCGATCAAACCTCTGTAAACCGTTCACTCGTTGACAATACCGAGAAAATACGCTATGGCCGGAAAAGGATTTGGTGGCTTTAACCTGGGCAAAATGAAAGAGCTGACTGAGGCCTTTAAAAAGGCTCAGCAGGTTCAGGAAGGCGCAAAGGAGCTTCAGTCCGAACTGGAGCGGATGGAAATTGAAGGCCAAGCCGCTGGCGGTATGGTGAAGGTTTACCTAACCGGAAATCAAGAGCCCCTGCGAACGGAGATTGCGGCTGAAGCCCTGAGCGAAGGTGCTGAAGTGCTGTCGGATTTGGTGACAGCCGCGATGAAAGAGGCCTACCAAAAATCGACGGACACCATGCGAGGCCGTATGGAAGAGCTGACCAGTGGCCTAAATATTCCCGGTTTCTAGGGCATGAGGAATCTGCTAAAAGTAGGGCAGGCTCAGGTCTGCCCTACTTTTGTAGGGCCAGACTGGAAATGAGTATGGTTTTGCTCAGTTCTTTCTGACGATTGTCTGACGATTTTAAAGTCACCCTCATTTTCAGGTCACCCCATGGCTGCTCCCTATCAACTACTGTTCGTTTGCCTCGGTAATATTTGCCGTTCGCCTTCGGCGGAAAATATTATGAATCACCTGATCCAGCAAGCGGGTCTTGAGGGGTCTATCCAATGCGATTCGGCAGGCACGGCTGGGTATCACGTGGGTGCCAAACCCGATCGCCGCATGACGATGGCTGCCAATGACCATGGGATTGAAATGCGGGGGCAAGCCCGGATGTTTGAGGCTGCGGATCTGGAAACTTTCGACTTGATTTTGGCGATGGACCATAGCAACTATCGAAATATTCTGGCACTGGATCCGGCGGGTAACTCTGCCCACAAAGTCAAAATGATGTGTAGCTTTTGCCGCGAGTATTCCGATCAAGAAGTCCCTGATCCCTACTATGGAGGGGCCGATGGATTTGACTACGTGATTCGGCTGTTGATGGATGCTTGTGAGGGTTTATTGGAGGCGATCGCCCAAGAACAAAACTTGCCCTATGCTCGAGATTAGCTGGGGATTAATGGGGAAGTCGTTGGGAAGGTCATTAGAAATGAATCACTGCTCAACTCGACATTGACGAGATCGGTACAAGGCTAAACGAAACAAACCACCTCTATGGCCTCTGCTCAAATCGATAAATCTTCAAAATATCGGTCAAGGTTCCTGCATAGGGAACCAAGCCCAGGAGTCGAGGACTAACCGGATTTTGGTGCACAAAATGACGATAGCGCAAGCAAAACCGATCCCAATCTCCCACCTGAATGCGGAACACACGAATCAAAAACTCTGCAAGCCATAGCTTAATCGGAAATCGCAGATAAATGCGCTTGCCAAAGTAATCACAAACTTCCTGAATGGTTTCATCCAAAGTTATGGGTGCGTTGCCCAGGATGATTTTGGCAATGGGCCTTGCCGAGTTTGGCAAATTGCCTCGATCGATCGCGTCGTCGCCCCCAGTCACGCTATCCCCAGTCACGCCATCTGCAAACCGCCGTGCGACCTCGGGCTGATCGACACAGTGACAAACGACCTGGGCAATATCATAGCCATGCATAAAGTGGAAACTGGCATCCGTCGTCAAAAATCGAATTAGCCCAATCCAACGCAACACCTCCGGAAATCCCGAAGTCAGGTGAGAGTAGGGCTTATTCGCATCGCCGCCAAACACAAACGTGGGAAACAACGCGGTGATTGGCGGAATCTTATCTAGATTAAGCTCCAGATTGAGCTTTTCTAAGGCCCGAAAACACTGATATTTAGTGCGAATATAATCTGTTCCCAGTTCCCCTGCTTCGGGCAGCAACTGATTGTTTTGAGCCAAAATACTCTCAGTTGAAAAATAGAGTACTTGTTCACACACAGAGGGATCCAGCGCCTGAATCAGCGCGAGGGTTTGAGTCACATTGATCTCGTAAGCTTCTTGAATGCCGCCCCAGGAAGTTGCCGCTAAGATGGCAACCTGGATCGTTTTGAGCAACGCATCAAATTGGCTAATTTCCCGTAGGTCTGCGGTTAGCAGCTCAATGCCGGGTCGCGCCTTCGAATCAAACTGCAACTTCGCCGGATCGCGAACCAAGATAAACAGTTCGTGGTCTGTGGTTTGAATCAGCTGTTCGGTGAAGTAATGGCCAATGCAACCACTGGCCCCCGTGATCAAAATTCGCTTCGCGGTCACACCTCACCGTCCCTCAAAAATGGTCAATCAGCCTAAGCAATTAGGCCCAAAAAACAGGCCCGAAGAATTCACTCCGGGCAACCATCTTAGGCGCAAAGATTCTTGGGCGCAAAGATTCTTGGGCGCAAAGATTCTTAGGCGCAAAGATTTGTCTGCGTCCAGGCTAGGGACAAGCTAGGGACTAACGGCCATCAGCTCATTGACATTTTTTCCCGTTTCAAAGAAGTAGGCGGCGTTGTCTTCGGGAGTTCCGGGCAGAATGCCATGACCGAGGTTGAGGATGTGGCGATCGCCCCCCGCCTTGCGCACCGTGTCGAGGATGCGATCGCGAATAAATGGCTTCGAGCCAAACAGCACACAGGGATCGATATTGCCCTGAACGCCAATACTCGGCCCTAACCGCCGCCGCGCCTCGGCCATATCCACCGTCCAATCAACGCTGACAATGTCCACCCCCGAGCGACCCATGCGCTCCAAAATGCCGGCACTGCCGTTGATGTACAAAATCAGCGGCGTGTCTGGATGGGTTTCTTTCACCTGCTGGATAATCTGCTGCTGGTAGGGCAGGGCAAACAGATCGTAGTCCACCGGGCTAAGCTGACCGGCCCAGGAATCGAACAGTTGAACAATCTGGGCACCGCAGTCGATTTGGTAGCGGACATAGGTGGCGATCGAATCCGCAATCTTGCTCAGAAGCTGGTGGAGCAGCTCCGGCTCCGAAAAGGCCATGCGCTTAATCACGGTGTAGTCCTTGGAGCTTTTGCCCTCGATCGCGTAGGCTGCCAACGTCCAAGGCGAACCGACAAACCCCAACACCGTGGCCTCGTTGCCGACTTCTTGGCGCAAGGTTCCCAAAATGGTTTTGATGAAGGGTAAAGAGGCTTCGGGATCGAGGGGACGCAGTTGATCGATTTGTGCCTTCGAGCGGATCGGCGGGTCAATGATCGGGCCGCGCTGTTCAATGATGTCGAAGGGGATGCCCATGCCAGTGAGCGGCGTCAAAATATCCGAGAACATAATCACGCCATCGGGTCGGAAGGCGCGCCAAGGCTGTAACGAGATTTCGATCGCCAGATCCGGATTCTCAGAACGCTCCCGGAAAGACGGGTGTTTGTCGCGCAGGTCGCGGTAGATCTTCATGTAGCGACCCGCTTGGCGCATCATCCACACGGGCGGACGATCGACCTTTCCCCCCCGTGCTGCCCGCAATAACAAGGGGACTTGTTCTCCAGTCTGTGCTCCAGCCATCTCAACCTCGGTATCGATAAAACGTTTTTAATGCGATAAATTGTTGCAAAAATTATTACGTAGCCTACCCCTAGATCCCTTTCCTAGACTGGATTTGGAGACACGTAGTTTTTGTAAACAAGCTTCGATTATAGGGGATGGTGGGAGCGCCAGCGGGCGAATCGGCGTTGGGGTAAGGCTCGGGGCTGGGTAAGCTGAGGCGGGGTAAGCTGAAGAGAGTGACTTTGATGATTCTTACCGTCCTGCGCCCCGTTCTTCGCCCCGTTCTTCGCCATGAACGCGTCTTCTCGATCGCCCAATCCATCGCCCAATCCATCGCCCAATCCATCGTCCCAACGCCAGCTCCGATCTCAACGGCTGCGGCGTCTGGGCGGCGGTCTGGCGATCGCCCTAGGCGGCTCGCTCTTGGGGCTGCTGCTGTTGGGGCTGCCGCTGTGGGTGCGGGTGAGCTGCGATCGCTCCCCTCCTTCTCCCCTTGTCAACTGTCAGGTGCGAGGCTCCAGTCTCATTGGCATCCCTTGGCGCAACCAGACCCTCTCAAATATTGTCGGGGTCGAGCTCAACTTGCAAAGCTACCAGCCGGGACGGATTTACCGCACGTTTTTGTATACCTACGAGGCCGAAATTCCCCTGGCCAGTTACAGCGTGGTTTATGCCACCGCTCAATCCGCCCGTGACAAAATTAAAGATTTCCTGGAAAACCCTGAGCAGCCGTCGCTTCAGGTATCCTATGGGCCTCCCTGGGTGACCGTTGTCACTGCGCTGGTGTTTGCGATCCTGATGCTAGGACTTGGAGGATTGATGGTCTGGCTGGGGTGAGTACTGGCTGGGGTGAGTATTAAATCTCTTGCATGAAAAGAAACAGCCCCCTCATCCCCCAGCCCCTTACTCCCAAAAGGGAGAAGGGGAGCCGGATCAAAGTCCCTCTGCCCCGGTGGGTGAGGGGTTTGGCTTATGCAAGCGGTCTATTGATTTCGCCAGCTTTGATCAAAAATCTCTCGCCAGAGGGCAACTTTTGGCAAATTTAGTTACATTAGCGGAGATACTTTAGACCCAAATT
>JAAUOP010000231.1 GCA_012034805.1 Synechococcales cyanobacterium CRU_2_2
GGACAGCCGTGTCATGGTTCCGGGCATCATAGGCTGCGGCACCGGGATCCGCATAGACCAGATCGCCTTTAAGGGCCCGATAGACGAGGATCGCGAGCTTCCGGGCGGTCGCGGTGTTGGCCTTTGGCTTGCCGACACGATAGGCCAGACGACGATAGAAGGCACCAAGCGCGGTCTGGGTCCGACTGAGGCTCATGGCCGCGACACGAAGCACCGCGGCGGCGCGGTTGGCCGAGGCCCGAGTGCGCGAGCTGAGCATCCGACCGCCGGAGACCTTGTTGTCGGGCGCGAGGGTCAGCCAAGAGGTGAAGTGACGTTCGCTGGGCCAGCGGCTCATGTCGGTTCCGATCTCGGAGACGAGGCGTAGAGCTGAGGCGGGGGCGATGCCGTCCGATCTGGGTGAGATGCGGCATCGGTCAGGCGGTGGAGTGGGGCCCTGATCTCGAAGCGGGGGTCATTGTCGCGGGGCTTTCTCTTGGAGCGTGGCGCGGGTAGAAGGCTGGCCGGTTCAGGGTGCTTATCAGCCAAGGCGTGGAGCTGGAGCTCGATGGCCGCGTCACAGATTACGAGCTGGCTTTGATAGGTGTCGAAAAGCTCGAGGTTCTGCCTCAACACGAAGAGATGTTCCGGCAGGTAATGTCCGGTGAGAGCCGCCACGATCTCGGCTTCGGAGGCCCGGCAACGGTGGTCGCGATGGCGAGCCAGCCGTTTTGGGTCGGTGTGTCCGGCGACGATGTCGCGGAGGATCTTGAGGCCCTCCTCACCATCCCCTGGTTCACCCTCATCCTCGGCTGGACCTACCTCATCAACGACCAAAAAATCACCGCGATCGGCCAATACATCCGCCACACCCTCACCGAAAATATCAAAACCAACACCAGCAACCCCGACCTAGAATCCCTCTTCGGTTGGGAAATTGCCCACCGCAGTGACCCACGCCGCAGCCGTCGCAAAATCGAACAACTCATCATCGACCAAATCACCTTTGTCTTCTCTGGCATCATCGCCCTCATTACCTTCTTCCTCCTCGTCCCCAAACCCGCCCCAGCCCTCTATCTCCTGGGTGCCTTAGAACTCATTTTCCTACTCATCCTCGCTACTGAAATCACCCTCTATGCTGACCTCGCCAAAGGCCGCTAGCAGCGATCGCATTGCTGAATTACGGAATGAATCTGGCGATCGAGGCTTTGCAAAAGCTGGACGAACAGCGATCCGTCGAGAGTATGTCACCTTCTAAAGAGAAAAACGATGCTGGTGGAAACTGTCTGATGGAGAGCCAGTGATGACCCCGCAAGAACAGAAAGAGCTAGAACAGAAAGAGCTAGAACAGAAAGAGCTAGAACAGCACACGATTACTCCCTCTGTAAGGTAACATGCTCCCGGTTCGTGGCTATGTCTCCCAGTCTCCAAGGGTGCATTCCAGTTATGTAACCCTCACCCTAAATCCCTGTCCCAAAAGGGGAGAAGGACTTTGAACTCTAGCTCCCGTTCTCCCAGGCCGGGAGAACGGGCTGGGGGATGAGGCGGTTCGGAGATCTGCAAAACTGGGATGCACCCTGTCTCCAAGGACCTGGCACTCAATTTACTCACATCCTGGGGTATTGAGTTCTTCGCCAAGCCCAAGCGCAACATGAAGGATTGCTTGATGCGCATGACAGACAAGCTTTTGGCTCGCAAGCGCTCAAGTCTCGAAACCATCATCGACCAGCTCAAGAATATTTCGCCAATTGAGCATTCCCGGCATCGTAGCCCCGTCAACTTCATGATCAATCTCCTCGGTGGGCTGATTGCTTACTGTCATCAGCCCAAGAAGCCTGCTCTCAATCTCAACTTCGCTTTGCCTGAAGCTGCTTAACCCGTACTGACGTTACTTTCAGATTTGGTGACTCTATCCATAGTCTATATTTTGAAGACCGCTATATTGGATATACCCACCTCTTTCGCAATGAACTCCTCTTGATTTTTGAATTGGGAATTGCCTAGCTTTTTGTTTTTTGGGTACCCATTTGGGACGATCGCCGCTATATTTTGGTCGAGCCTTAATCGCAGATCCCTACCCCCGAGCGCAGCCATGAATGAAGCCCTGCCCCAGACAATAAACGATGTTGTGCCGGATGGCATGTCGAATCTGGCAACTGACACAAAGCCCCTAACCCAGAAGTTTTTGACCTCTCTGGTGGATTTCCTTATGGCTCAGCAGGGCAGTGCTGCCTCAGGCGTGGCTTCGCCTGAAGCGGAGGTTGCGCTCGCCCCTGGTTCTACTGATGTCGCAGCTCAGGACCTCGGTTCCCAGAGGCCAATGGAACCCCACTAGTTTTTCCGAGGAATCAGGGCTGGGTAGATTTCTGTTGAGGATTAAAGCATTTCATTAAGCCTGATTGCGATCGCGCTGCCCAGCCCGAGCCCAAGCCTACACTGAAGACGTCGTGCTTGATTTCACCCATGGCTGTTGCAACACTGGATTTGTTGAAGGCTGATGTTCCGGTGCTCTCCGAGCTCGAGGCGGATCTGGGCGGGGGGGATCGCCTCTGTATGCTGCCCGTTGTGCGATCGACCCAGACCTACCAAGCTTTTCGCATCAGCCCGACGGATACGAACCGCATTGTGCTGTTGTTCGATCCAACGGTGACGAACTATTCCATGACGGTCTGCGTTGAAATTTTTGATCCCGGCGGTGGCACCCCCTACCACCGCCATCGCCAAGCCGACGAAATGTTCTTTGTTCTTCGGGGCGAAGGGGCTGCCCTCTGTGATGGCAAGGAGGTCGCCCTCACAACTGGAGATTGCATTTTAGTCAGGCCCACGGGCATGCACGAAATCCACAATACCAGTGCAAATCGACTCTATTTGCTCTCGGTGATGGTACCAAATGAGGATTTTGCTGAACTCGTCCGTAGCGGTGTTCCCGCTGAATTGGATGCCGAGGATTTAGCGGTTTTGCGTCACCAACCCCTACCGATCGCGACGCTGCCCTAGGCAGGTTTCTCGCTAGAATAATTTCCATTCCCGTGCAATAGCGTAGGGACGAACCGCCGTTTATCCAAGCCAGGGTTTGCCATCAGTAAAAAAAATGGAGTGTCCCTCAACACTCCATTAACCCTCATTTTTTATAGTTTGAATTTAGTCTTGTTAGCCTTGACGCTGACGACGCCGGGTTGCGCTCATCGCCCCGAGCAGTAACAAGCCGGCCACCGTTCCTGGCTCCGGCACAGAGGTCGGATTGTCGATATTGACTCGAGCGGCTGAAGCTACGGGATTCACCACTCCAAAGGTTCCTTCGCCCGATTTGCCGTTTTCTAGTTTTACGGCGAACTTAATTCCAGCACGGCCAAAGTCAGCCCCTGTATCATTAAATGTAGACAACTTATCGTTGGTCAGTGAGTTAAGCTGAGCGAGTGCTGCAATCACATCGGAGCCAACGCCATTGGTATCCACACCAAAGCTGAAGAAATCGCCGAGGCCAAAGGAGCCTTGAGCAAAATTAATCTTGAGCAAGCGTGTGGGATTAGGATTATCATCATCATTGCGGGTCACGGCGCTGAAACTGATATCTGAAGCACTCAGGCCCTGAGTCATTCCGACTTTTGGCAATGCCTCGTAGCGAAAAAAGTCTTGGCTGTCAAAAGCCGCATCTGGGTCAGAACTCAGGTCAAAGGTAATTGATTCAATATAAGTATTGAGTGGCCCAGCGTTGAACCCAATCTTGAAAAAATCATTGGGTTTCTCATCTGCCAATACATCCACAATGGGACGATTTAAGATTGCCGCTGTGGCTGAATCAGCATTGTTTAGCAACTCAGGGACATTGAGAATTTGTAGGGCAGTGAGAAGACTAGAATTTTGCAGGGCTGAGACGACGGGCAACCAGGTTGCAGGAATCTGGCCTAGGTTGATCGCCTGTGCCGCTGTCTGGGGATTTGCAAACCCATTGCACAGTGGGATCGCTCAAAATGTCTTGAAGGCTGACATCTTCGCCAAACTGGGCCTGAAGCTGTCGGATAACTGCAATGACTTCTCGGTCTTGGGAAATTTCCTCAATCACGCTATCCAAGCCGGAGTCGATACCAGCAGTTGTGGCACTAACTGTAATACTGTCAGCGAAGGCTGCACTACCGATTCCAACCGTGAGTGCCAAGGCACCGAGCGTCGCAACAGATACTTTTTCAGGGAAGACAAAATCATCGTAAACCTCATTTCGGCTGCAAGAAGGTGGTGGGTTTTATGCAGGAAACGGGGGCTAAATCCGCTTGTGTAGACGGGAACGACGATAGAGAAGCTGCTCGTCTTTCCGGGAGGGGGAGAGGAAGAGGACTGACAGCGCCTGGGTGGCTGCCTGCCCGTCTCCGTGTTACCCGTGTCTCTATATGTAAATAATGACACTAAAAATACGGAGACGCCCAGTGATATAAGTGTAATTTACGATACCTTAAGAAATCGACTACTTAGGCAAGGCGTTCGTAAACCTGTACAGGAGCTTTATGGTTTTGGGGGTAAAGGTTGAATTAGCGCGGAGCCAGTTGTGCGAAATCGCCATGAAGTGAGCGGCTCAACGGCATCAAATCGCCGTAGAAATCGGGTTGTCGGATGCTTTTCCCGAGGAAAATTGTGTGCACAACGAGCGATCGCCCCGCAGCCAAAACCGACGCAAAAGCCCCAAGCGTCATCTTTTGTTCAGCACTAGTTTTGCTCTAGTACTGGGGGCATGATGGGCAAATACTGGGGGGCGCGTGGGGGCGATGGGGCGCGACGCGGGCCGCGTGTCGGTTAACGATCACGAAGCCGCCGCCGGCCGCGAAGTACTTCGCCCCTACGCTTCGCACCTTCTGCAAAATCTGTTCTGATTGCTGTTTCTGGCCGGCATCTTTGTGGTTAAACCCCTGGCGGGTCAGCAACAGGATGGAGCCGGTCGCCAGCTTCACGATGTCCGAATCGAGCGAGTTGTAGTCGTACATCACGCCGATCAGCGCCGCTTCGGGGCGGTTCAACGGCGGCTCGCGCCACAGGTAGGTGGTAAGGCTCGGGTTGCTGGCCCCCTGCGGGTCGAAGTAGTACTTGTAGCCGACGACCGTGCGATTGGCCTGGCCGGTCTGCGTCTGCTCGATTCGCGGCCGGACCGCATCGAGGCGAT
>JAAUOP010000011.1 GCA_012034805.1 Synechococcales cyanobacterium CRU_2_2
GTCGATCGGCATTGCGGTTTGCGTCATCACCGTCAAGGCTTGCTCGTAGGCGGCGATCGCCTGTTCGATATTCTCCGCGCGATCGCCTTTGATGCGGGAATAGTATGCGGTTGCCAAATTCATGGTGGTAGTGGCCCACTCGATCGGCATTGCGGTTTGCGTCCTCACGGTCAAGGCTTGCTCGTAGGCGCGATCGCCTGTTCGATATTCTCTGCGCGATCGCCTTTGATGCGGTTAGAGTATGCAGTTGCCAGGTTCATGGTGGTATGGGCCCACTCGATCGGCATTGCGGTTTGCGTCATCACGGTCAAGGCTTGCTCGTAGGCGGCGATGCTCATCTCTAGGTTTAGCATCCGGTTGCCGAGAGGGAACTGCTGAATCAGATTGCCAAACTCACCGAAGACTGATGCCGCAAAGGTGCGCTGTTCGGCATCGCCTACCAATACCTGCGCGGCAACGGTCGGCAGCACGGCCAGCAATTCCGGATTGAACTGGGCCTGCTGCTGTGCCCAGACCGGATAAATCTGCTGGGGGTCGAATTGCTTCTCCACAATCAACTGCAACGTCTCTAGCCAAAACTGGCGGGCGACGTCTGTCCCCTGGGAGGTAGCCGTCTCTAATCCCAACGCCTGGGCCACCTGCCCCGCAAACTGCCGCAGCCACGCCGCATTCCCATTCCCCTGGCTCTCCATCCAGTCAGCATATTGCCCCATCACAGCCACCAACCCCGCATCCACCAGCTCCCCATTCGCCTCCAACAGCGCCTCCTCCTCCCCCTGGGCACAACCCAGCAGTTGCTTAATCAACCGCGCATAACCCTGGCCCCGTTCCTCACCCATAGCAAACACAGTCCCCGTAGTCGATATTGCAATATTTAGCTTCGACAAACAGCTATTTCAATCAGGAGTTTTACGCAAGCCCCACAACCCAAAGCTGGGACATCAAATCTTTATCAATTTCGACCAAAATTTTCTTTGATGAAGTAAGCAAGACAAAGACGCAACAGCCAGCACAATGAATAAAACTGATCGGGCCAAGCCAGCTTCAATACTCCCAACCAACAAAGCACTTCCCCCAACCCCTCAGCCCCAACCCAGCCAGCCCCCGCACCGGGCCTCCACCGCCGGGCTCAGACCGTGACAGAGACCCAGTGTCAACATTGTCAACCATAGTTGTGAGTGGTAGACTCAAATCGTCAATCAACGCTTACAATCCCCAAAAAAAGTGGCCCAGACCCGACGAGACCGACAAATGGTAGACATCGGCGAACTCGTCGCCGACATCGATCGCTACCCCGAAGCCGCAGGCATCGACGCCGACATCTGGCAAACCCTCACCTACACCCAAAAAGTCAAAATCCTCATCCAGCGCCAACTCCAATCCGTCCAAACCCCAGACAACAATGAGCCCACCAAATGAAGCTCAGCAACAGGCCGAACAAATACTCACGCGCCTCGCCTCCAAACCCTTCGAGCAATGCTTCAGCATCGAACGCCACTTCAAGCATCTCCCCACCCGCCCCGGCATTTATGCCATCCGCCATCGCACAGAAGGTCTACTCTACCTCGGCAAAACCAACAACCTCAGCACTCGCTTTAGCGGAGGCCACAAAGCCTTCACCTGGGCATGGCTCGACTGCTATATCCCCCAAGAAGTCAGAATCGCCATCGAAGCCCTCGATCGCTGGGGAAATGCAAGGCTACTATCAGAACTAGAAGCCATCCTCCTAAGGGCTACAGAGCCCCCCTACAACGCCAAGATCCCTATGGAGTCTTAGTCATGCAGTCCATCACCTTCGAGCAACTCACCACCACATCAGCTCAGATCATCCTAGATCAGCTACCAGAACGAATTAAACAAGCCTTCATCAACCGCGCTACCGAGATGGACTACCCCCTGGAAGCCCCCCTCGAAATGGCACTCGCTGGGTATTTGGATAGTGAGGCGATCGCCTTTGCCGACTGCAAACCCGAACGCGGCAAGGGAAACATCGACATGGAAACGCCACTCCTGAGCGAGAGCACCCATCTCCACCAAGAAGCCATGGAACTCGTGGAGCAAGCCGCCCTCGCCCGCCGCCAGGGAAATCTAGCCGCAGCACAAGCATTCACAAAAGCCGCCTTCAAAAAAGAACAAGCCGCCGCCGACCTGATTGCCCCAAACCTTGACCTAGAACCCAGCCGCTCCGTCCTTCACCGCAGCGCTGCAACCCTCGCCGTAGAATGCGCCGAACTCCGCGCCGCCGAAAGACTGATTGGCCGAGCCCTCGCCGGTAACCCACCCGCCGAAATCGCCGAAGAACTCCGCGACCTCCTCCTCACCGAAATCTATCCCCAACGCCAACTGCTCAGTGCCTAATGATCCTGATTGAATAGCTCAGCGAAACCCAAAAAGAACTTCACCCAAGATCCATAGACAAATCCCCCAGCAGTGCATCCAAGTATAACGCCGCCCAGTTGGCCTCATGTCTGATGAGTCGCTCACCGGACAAGGGGCAGTGAATACGCCATGGCCATCCTGCAAGCCGAAGAAATCCTCGTCCTGCACTACGAACTCGCCGTCGCCTGAAGAACCGCCCCGTCGAAACCATCATCAACGACATCTACCGTTCCGCCAACCATTGGTCTAGATCCGCGATCGACTCAAACCCTAACAACGCCTCCCCCAACTCATCCAACACCTGCGGCGATCGCCCCTCCATCATCATTACTGTCGATTCAGGAATTGCCCCCAACTTGACCGACAACATCCGCACCAATAACCCCAGTTTCCCTTCAGCCCGCCCCTCTTCCCGAGAAGTATCTACAACATTATTCAAATCCCGATAGTACTTCAAACTCATTTGATAGCCATCCTGCTCCACCGCCGAAAAATTGGCAATCTCCGCCACATCAAATAGCTCATTAAATACACCTTCTTGTAAGGGTGCAGGGCGATCGCTCAACTCTGCCAAGTTCTTTAAAACAAATAGCCACTTATCCTCATGACTTTCCAGCTCTTCTAGATTTTTCTTGAACTTTGGTAGCTCAATGTAGATAAACTTCAGCTTGTCATAGAACACCTTACAACTCTGATCCTTCAGCTCCACCGTATGAATCAGCGTCTCTGAACCCTTATGATCATCAAACACAAAATCTAGAATCCCAATAGCATAGACTGGAGCCAACTTGAAATTCCAGTCACCTTTCAAGGCCTGTTCCTGAATGGGAAACGTGGCGTAAAATACACTCCTATCCTTGAAGAAATTCTGTTTTGCCTTCTGCAGCTCTACGATAAATCGCTCCCCATTCGTTCCCTGACAGTAAATATCAAAAATCGCCTTGCGATCGACAGGCGTATTCCCTACATTCTCATTATTCTTGAAAGTCACATCCTCAATCTGGCGATCGCTGGGCAACAATGTATTCAAAAAATCGATCAGCAAATGCTTATTGGGTTCCGTACCAAAAACCCGCTTAAACCCGAAATCCGTCAGCAGATTGATATACTTATCTTGCAAATAAAGCGTCATGGTCCTGCCCCACTGCCTGCTTATTTATCTTAACTCGGAACTCGGGTTTTCCCAGGCTCGTGGAGATGGGAGGGAGGGAGACCGATCGCCCTGATCACCACCCAATCCAGACTGAGCCGCTCGTGCGATCGCCTTTGATGCGTTCAGAGTATGCAGTTGCCAGGTTCATGGTGGTGGTTGCCCATTCGATCGGCATCGCGCTTTGCGTCCTCACCAGTAAAGCTTGATCCAATCGTGATAGATTCACCCGAAAGAACGCATACATCTGGGTCGGATCTGCTTGGGTCTGCGCAATCAACTGCACAATTTCGACCAAAAATCCCCTCACATCTCCAGACGACGATCCGGTGGGTTCCTCCGCCACCAAACCCAAAGCCTGCGCCAACCCACCCGCAAACTGCCGCAACCATCCCGCATTGCTATCGCCCTGACTCTCCATTCTGATGCAACAAATTTACCCGCTACAATTTAACAACCAAACTCAGTCGTTGATCGCACAAGTTCAGCAGAAGGGTCTACATCTACTCGTACCGCCTCGCGGGAAGCGTTGGCAACACCCCTCCCAAAAAGCCTCGCCAACACTGCTTTCAGACATTTCCCAACCCATGACTGGGCCTGCAAACAGACGCCATTGCGTTTTCGGCTTATAATATGCCTGAACTAGTTTGCACGCTCACCCGATCGCCCCGGCACCCACCATGATTGCAACCCCCTTCTATCTCTCCCCAGAAGACTACCTAGAAGGAGAGCGCGTCAGCCCCATCAAGCATGAATACCGTCGAGGCCATGTGTACGCCATGACCGGGGCGAAGAAACCCCACGTGATTATCACCGCCAACTTGACACGAATTCTGGGTAACCACCTCGAAGCCAGCCCTTGCATTGTCATGGCCTCGGATATCAAAGTCCGGCTACAGGCCGCCGATTGCTACTACTACCCCGACGCGGTTGTCACCTGTCACCCCGAAGATCTCGCCACCACCGAAGACTTTATTTATTACCCCAAACTGGTGATTGAAGTTCTATCGAAGTCCACGGCCAGTTTCGATCGCGGCGAAAAGTTCATGGATTACCAAACCTGCCCGACCCTAGAAGAATACGTTCTCGTGAGCCAAACGCATTCGGAAGTTCTCCACTATGTTCTGCGAAACGGTAGTTGGATCCAGGAAGAATCTGTAGATCAGCAACTTCACTTCAGCAGCATTGACTGCACCTGCTCCTTCACCGATCTGTATCGCAAAGTTCCCGGCCTTGAGCCCGAGCCGATCGACGTGATCGACGACTGATTTATTTGCCTAAATTCGCGAGCACAACGCCCAACTGGACGCACAGAACCCCCAGCACAGCACTGCCTCCCCAATATAATCCCGCAAGATTTCCTCTACCACTGTTGAACAGGGTCATGGTGTCGAGTCCATAGGTCGAAAACGTCGTGTATGCGCCTAGAAAGCCGGTCGCGATGAGGAGACGGAGATCAGGAGCCAGGGATTTTTCGATCGCCCACGTGACAAAAAATCCCATGCCCAGACAGCCGGTGAGATTAATCAGAAAAGTGCCGTAGGGAAAGCCATTACCGAGTTCTTGATTCAACCATTGAGTGATGTAGTAGCGGCTGAGTGCGCCCGCGATCGCCCCCAAACTAATGGCAACGGGAGCCCGAAGGGCAGGTTCTAGAAACATAGACCATTCAATTCTTTAACCAACCAAACACCTCTCCCAGTGTGAGCTGCACCACCTCCGCAAAGGCTGGGACTGGCAGCACCGCATCCACCGTGTCGAACACTCGCACCGAGCGATCGCCCCCATAGACAAAAATGCAAGCCTCTTCCGCATCCAACAACCAGCCCATCTCTGTGCCGTGGTCAATGCAGTGGAGAATGTTGCGAACCACCTGGGTTTGGCGTTGCTGGGGTGACAAAATCTCAATCGTCCAATCAGGGTGCAGGAGAAAGGCATTAGCTACTCGTCCATCTTCCCGCCGTGGAATTCTCTCCCAGCGAAACACAGAGACATCGGGGATCATCGATCGATCGCCAAACGTACAGCGCAGTTCTGGGTAGGCACGACCGACTTTTGAACTTTTCAGGGCACCATTCACAACGCTAACTAGGTCGCCTTGCAGCGTGCTGTGCTCTCCTTGAGGCATGGGCTTGGGGATCATTTCTCCATCGATATATTCGCTGGCAGGTTTGGTGTCTGGCAGCTCCAGAAATACTGCCAGCGTCAATGGTTGGGTAGGTACTTGGGTGGGTACTTGTACCATGACATTCGCCTACTTTATGGGTGCATTTATCCTAGCGCGATTGACTCTATCAAGCGCCCAATCTCTTCCCCTAGCGCACTTGATCCCTAGCACACTGGCTCCCTAGTGATCTGGATTCCTAGCGAACTTCATACTTAAATCGACCTTTCTTGACGGGGCGCTCCACAGCCTTTTGCCAGCGCTTGCGCTGCGGCTCTGGCTCAACGGCAACCACCGGCACCTCAGGTTCTGGCTCTGGCTCGCTGTAAAACGGATCATTCCAACCCGAAACCGTACCATTGGCTTCCTGCAGACAAACCTCACGAACCACAAGTTTGTATTGCTCCTCCCAGGGTTCCAGAACAAAGCGCAAATCCACCCAGTGATTCGGCTGAAGCCTATCTGTGACCTGGGAAATATCCATCAGCGGGGTTTCCATCAGATTGGGTGACCCCTTTTGGGCAATTTTGAAACTGCCAAATCCGTTCTCCGCTGCACCTAAAAACTTACCGGTGAAATAGCCCGTATCAAGCTGCAAATCTGTGGGTAGATGGGTTGCTGATACATCAGGTAGAGCATGGTAGAGCCCCCCCAAAGCCACGGCGCTGACTAGACCCTCATCATTGGCCCGAGGATACACCAAAACAACCTGAGGTCGGGCTCTTGCCGAGGCTGGCAGCTCACTATAAAAGCGATTTTTGTCGGCGGGAATAGAGCTCAGGCGGAGGGACGGGGAATCTGGAAAATCCAGGAAATACTGGTAATAGCCCCCGTCTTCTTCGCGCCGTATCACCGCCTGGAGAACCAGGAAATGACGCAGCTTAATGCGGGCCTTTGTAATCGGTTTGGAGGCTGGCGGGGAGGTCGTTCTGGAGACGGAAACCGCTGCGTGGGCGCGAGGCGAATGCTTCCGGCTAAACCTAGGCTGTCCCCGCTCAGGCTTCCGCGAAGGTCGAGGGCTTGGGGTTCGGGCCAAGGAAGGGCGAGGCTTGAAAGACCGGGCTTGAGATGGAGATCGATCGCGGGAAGGCTGTTCCCGAGAAGGCTGTTCCCGAGAAGATTGCCCCTTCGAAGGCCGCTCCCGAGAAGATTGCTCCTTTGAAGGCTGCTCCCGAGAAGATTGCCCGCGCCAAGGCCGCTCCCCTGAAAGCCGCCCCCTTGAAGGCCGCCCCCTTGAAGGCCGCTCCCCTGAAGACCGATAACCCGAAGACGAAGACCGCTCATCTGAAGATCGCCCCTCTGAATCCCGTTTTCGCTCAGGCATTGCCCGCGATCGCCGATCGGGTGAAGAAAAAGACCGCCCTTGCAAAGGTCGCTCGTGTTGGGAGGATTCGCCTTTGGACGAGGTAATCCGACGCCGAGTCGTTTTGGCTCGAATGACTCGCTTTAGGGAAGGTCGCTTGGAAGGAGGAGTCATCAATCGGGCCTCAAATGCCGTGCCGATATGGCATCATAGCACGTCCCTATCCGCCGAAGATCACGTCGGTCAAAGTGTTAGCGTTGCTCTAAACTGCTGCCAAGCTGGATGAAGTGGTCGGATTCATGACCATCGGCTCATAGGCAAGATGCTGTTGCAACACCTCTAGAACCTTGTCTGGAATCACGGGCTTACCCATAAAGTCTGTCGCCCCAACCATTTTGGCTCGAACGCGATCGATGACGCCATCATTGCCAGTCAAAATAACAACGGGCGTGCGCTTGAGTGCCGAGACTCGGCGGATTTGGCTGCAGAGCTCATAGCCGTTGACCACTGGCATGATCAAATCGAGGAAAATCAAGTCTGGCTTGCGGCGCATGATGGTCGAAAGTGCCTCGACCGGATCTTGCATCGTCAAAACCTGATAGCCCAACGGCATCAAGACTTGCTCAAGGATGTAGCCCACCTGGGGGCTGTCGTCCACGCAGATCACCAGCGGCCCTGGGCTAGGGTCGGAACGTGCCTCGCGGGGTGAGGCGGAGAGAGGGGCGCTGGTGGGGTGAGATGGCTTTGAGCGATCGCCCAATCCCTGCACAGGCGTTGGGGCGGGAATATCGGCAATGGGTTGGAAGGCAAGCAGGCGATCGCTCGCATAGGGCTCCAAAAACCTCGACAGCTCGATCAAGGACTGCCGCTTGCTGGCCGCCAGATCTCGAATCGAGAGCTTGCCCGTGAGTGTGGTGGCCAGATCCACATAGAGCTGAGGGCTGAGTTTTTTGCGGATTGCCTCCTGGGAAATGGGGACGGGGGCAAGGTTGGGGGAATAGTTTGCCAGACCCGTGGCTTGCCACTCCTTCAGCAACAGTCGGGCTTTGCTGATAAATTCGTCCGGTGTGCCCAAAATGGTGACCGGGGAGTCGCCGATGGTCTTGTGGACGATGTTGCAGGCGATTTGGTTGATGTAGGGGGCGGCCTGGAGAATATCGAAGAGTACTTCGATGATGTTGGTTTCGATGGCGGCGATCGCATCATGCTTCTGAATTCGCTGGCGCTTGAGCATCACCGTTAACACCAGATGCTCCCACTGGGCAGGCAAGATGCGCTCACGAATTTGGATGCTCGCTGGAGAAATATTGAGCTGGCGCAACACTCGATGCCAGCGGCGAAAGCGATGGTCACCGCCCGAGGCCCAGACGATGCGGCCCACCTGAAAGTACAGGTTCCACTGTCGCCCCTGCTCTGCCGACAGGCAGAGCCGACCATTGATTTCAGCTTGGATAATTTGCTGAATAATGCCGGCGAGCTGGAGAGGGCTGGTGCCGAGCGGTACGGGGTAGAGGGTTTCTTTTTCAGCAGACGCACTATTCATCAGGTCGAGGTAGATAGATGCAGTGGATAGATGCAAGCGAGGTAACAGCCAAGCGAGGTAACAGCCAAGCGAGGGACTGCCAATGCTAGCTGGGGGCGGAACGAACCCGTCACAATCCAGCATCTTTTGGCAACAGAGATACCATTTCCCTACGGCTAGCGTTCCCCAAGGAGGAGGTAGACAAACAGTCCCCGGAAGGCGTCTCTATCCAGTCTTGGAGTTCTTGCTCTAGCCACGCGCTCTCGGAACAGTTGAGCGTGGTGCGTAGGGTATAGGCACGACGACGGGTTTGAATCACCAAGGTGCGGTTGGACTGGTGCAGGTCAAGGCGCTGGGTCTGGGGGCGCAAGTTGTGGAAGAGCCGGACAATCTCGGCGTGGCGCTCCCGTTTGCTCTGGAGCACGCGGCCCCAAAGCCTGCGGTGGAGCTGAAATTGGATGCGATCGCCACCCGTCTGACGCTCGAGGTGCAGCACATAGGTTGCCGACAGCCACAGCCCCAGGCCAGCCAAGGGCAGCGCCAGCAGCCCCAACAACGGTAATCCCAATAGGCTCATCCCCCCCAAAACGCCACCCAGTCCGGCGATCACCGGGCCGAGATCATTGCCGGGGAGTTCGAGACGAAACTGATGGGGCGATCGCCGAATCTGAACCGGACGGCTGGGGGAATGTTTCTGGGTTGCGGCGGGATAGGAGCGGGCAATCCGCGATCCCTGGGCTGTTTCTGTCTGGGGGGCTGTTTCTGTCTGGGGGGCTGTTTCTGTCTGGGGGAAAAATTCTTCATCTAAAGCCTGCAGCGCCTCTGCCGCAGTGCCATAGCGCTGGCGCACATCGGCTTCGGTCAGCACCATCAGCCATTTCCGAAAACCTGGGCTCAGGGCCGGGTGGGTGGCGATCGCCGGGCGATCGAGTCCTGCCGGTTCTAGACCGGTCAGCAAATGCATCAGCGTCATCCCCAGGGCGTAGAGATCCGATGCGGGCACCGCTTGTCCACCAAACTGCTCCATCGGCGCATAGCCATAGGTTCCGACGACGGTAAAGCTCTCTCCGATCGCGGTGGACTCAATTTGTACCGAGCCCAGATCAATCACAGACACCTGGCCATCGTCCCCCCAGATCAAATTGCTGGGTTTCAGATCCCGGTGCAAAATCGGCGGCTGGGCTTGGTGCAGACAGCACAAGACTTCGAGCACCTGGGTCGCAATCCGCCGCAAGGTTGCCTCCTCAAAACATTTCCCCTGGGCCAACAACGCCCTGAGGCTAGCACCCGGAATGTAGCGCTGGGCCAGCCCCCACCAAGTTTCGCCGTCATCCTCGACCGAGAAGCTGTCGTGGTAGCTGGGCAATTGGGGGTGGGAGAGCGATCGCACCGTGTTCACCTCCCGCTCAAATAGCTGTAGCCCCCGCCAACCCGTACCTTGCCCAAAGGCAATCAGCTTGAGAACCACCGGCTCCGGCGGCAGAATCTCCAGATCCAACGCCTGCCAGGTTTGTCGCCCCTCCCCTAGGCTGAGCGGGGTGAGCAGCCGGTAGCGACGACCGAAAGCGCCGATCGCCGTTGGGAGAAACGGGCCAACCTGCAAAATTTGATCCGGCTGAAACATGATTCTGGGGAGGTGCGAGGACAGGGTCGCACCGGAGTCACGCGCTCTGCTCAAGGGTTTCGATCGCGTGGGGTGCCCCAATCCATTACATCTACTACATCTGTGAATCTACTTGATCCGTTTGATCCGTGAAGATATTCGTTCAAACCACCATCCAAGCCTCGACCTTTCAAGCTTCCATCGGGACAGCCGTCGAGACAGACATCGAGCAAAAGACCTAGGAAGACACCGAAGAAGACACTGGCAAACCACCATCACCTCGAATCGCCCCATCCATCTGAGCTTCACGCAAATCTGTCTCCCTTAAATCGACCTGACGCAGGTCGGCTCCCTCGAGTTTGGTGTAGCCCAGGTCAGCTCCGCGCAAATTCGCCCCCCGCAGATCAGCGCCCTGCAAATTGGTACCTCGCAAGTTGGCATCCTGGAAACTGGCCCCCCGCAAATCCGCCCCGGTTAAATCTGCCGCGTAGCAAATGCTGCCCTGTAGTTCAGCCCCGTACAGATCGGCTCCGCTGAGGTTGGCCCGGTAGAAGTTTGCGCCCTGGAACTGCGTCCGCGAGAGACGCGCGTGACTGAGGTCGGCCCGAACAAAATTGGCCCGATGCCCAATGGCCTGGTAGAGGTCGGCCTCGTTGAGCTGACTGCAATACAGCCGAGCATCGCTGAGATTGACGCCGATCAAGCGGGCGCGGCTCAGATTCGCTTCGTGCAACATGGCCGATTGCAGATTGGCGCAGGTGAGATCGGCTTCCTGGAGCCGGGCTTGGCTCAGATCCGCACGATGCAAATTCGCCTGGCTCAAATTGGCCTGATAAAGATTGCTTTCCCGCAGCAGTGCGTCCTCTAGGTGAGCCTTCACCAGCCGCACAAAACTCAAATTACTGCGGCAAATCTCCGCCTGACGCAGATCCGCTTCGGACAAGTTGGCATGTTGGAGATTGGCGTCGTTGAGAATGGCCTCGCGCAGATCGGCCTGCCACATTTCTGCCCGCTGCAAGTTAGCCCGCGTCAGGTTGGCAGTATAAAGAATCGCCTGACGCAGCAGCGCGCCCATGAGGTTGCAGTTGCTCAGATCGGCTAGGCTCAGATCGACTTCTTCTAAATCCGCATGGGCCAGGTTGGCATCCCGGAGGATAGCCTCTTTGAGACGGGCCGTGTAAAAGTCTGCGATGCGCAAATCTGCTTGCCGCAGATTTGCGAAATTTAGATTAGCCAAGCTAAAGTTGGCTTCCCGTAAATCTGCAAGGTTAAAGCTGGCTGACTCCAACTCGGCCCCGCTGAGATTGGCGGTGTAAAGCACTGCTTCTGAAAAGTCCGCTCCAGTGAGCTGGGCGTCGACAAAACTGGCGAGTTTGAGCTGGGCCAAGCTGAGGTTGACCTGGGAGAGCTCGGCGTGGTCGAATTCGCCGTTGTTGAGCGAGGGCAGAAGTTGAACACTGCGCGATCGCCAGCGGTTCCAGGCGGACACATCGTCCCGAAGCAGGGTGACCTTTTCCCGTGCCGATGCCAATTGCTGTGCCGATTGCTGTGCCGATTGCTGTATCGACTGATGCGTGTTCCCACTCATGCGATCGCCCCCGATAGTACCGAAAAGAGATGAGATCCACCTGCTTCCTCTCAAAAGATAATCAATTCTTGGGGGGAATGCAGTGGTTTCACTTAAAAAACATGGAACAAAGCCTGCTCGCAGTCTATCCCTTCAAAATCTACGTAAATATCGCGTTTTCAGCTCAGGAAATGACTGTAGCGTAGTTCTTTCAGAATGACAAAAATGTTCTGTTCAAAGAAAAAAGAATAGCCTCCCCAAGATCCCCGAAGTTGTGCAATTGGCTTTAGCCAAGCTCCGAAGGATAGCCCTCTAGGGAATTACCCCCAAATCCGACAACGTTCTTGTTCCCGCTACCAATTCCTCTTTCTGGCGCTTCGACAACCGCTTGAGCCTTCGCTCTAGCCGCAGTGCCGCCGACTGCCCGAGACTCCGCAGGAAAACACCAGCGTCAGAGGCGATCGCCCCCGCAAATACCGCGCACATTTTGCCCCCTGGGCATGATGTTCTTGAAATCGCCGTTGCAAATCAGTTGTAATGCCAACGTATAGTGAGCGATCGCCCGCCCGAATCACATAAACCAACCACAGCATAGACCCACGGCATCCATCCACGACATCCATCCACGACATCCATCCATGGCAGCAGCCAGCCCATCCACCATAAACCCAAACCCCCGATCTACCCAAACCCCAGATCCGCCCTCTCTAAACCAACCGCAAAATAAACGGATACCGAAACAACCGCTCAGGCTTCCAAAAATACCAACCCACCGCCAACAGCGGCCCCAACCCATAGCTGAGTCCCGCCATCCAAACCAACAGCCGCACCAGATTGAGCGCCAGCGGCAGCTTCGCCAAAGCCGCACTCACAGCGTCTAGCCCAGACCCAAAGACGCTGAGGAACAAGGCGATCGCCAAGGTCGTAATCCAGTAGTTCAAGACTTCCTGAGCATGGCTGCGGATCTCCCCATCATCGCCGGTCACGAACAGCACCAAGGGCACACTGAGAGGCACAAGGGCGATCGCCAAGGGCTGCAACAGGGCCAGCGAAACCGCCCCTTCCCGCATCAGCGCCAGCCCCAAATCCCGCCACAGCGAGCCGGGCACCAAGGGCGACAGCAGCAATCCCAGGTAAATCGAACCGTGCAGTCCCACAATCGTCGCCTTCGTGGTCACATCCCAACGAATTTCGGGCTTTTTCGCTTCGTCACCCCGCATCACCGCCAGGGGATCGTGGGCACGGGGGTGCCGCTGGCTCGCCTCCATAAACTGCTGTGCCCACAGGCGAGTGCCCTTGTCACCGACCTTGATCAGATGCTGGCACAGCTGAATCGCCTCCCGGCGCTGACGATTGCCCTGGTAGGCGCGCGCCAGCGCCACATGGGTCTGGGGTTTTGCCGGGTCGAATTGCTTTTTGAGCTGGAGATAATGCTCCAGACGTTTCACCGCTTTTTCATACTGCTGGGCTGCCAAGGCTTCGAGGCCAGAAGTTAGAACTTGTTGTTGTGCTGGCGTATCTCCCGAGGTTTTTTTTTCGAGATTTGGAGCGCCGTATGGCCCGTTTCTGCGTGGGGCAGTGTGACAAATTCCGTGCGCGGCCCATCCTCGGGCAGTTGCTGGGTGAGAGTTGGCAAGAGCTTCCAGGCCCAGTGTTTAAGACTTTCGTTGTCGTGGTGGGAGAGATCTTCGCAAAGGGCGATCGCCGCCGCCAAGTCCCCCGTTTGCTGATAGGCCTGCATCAACACCCGCACCGCCTCCGGATAGCGCTCGGCCCACGGGCCAGTTACCGTACACCATTCTTCTAAAAGGGGGATCGCGTCGGCGTAGCGACCGTCGCGTATGGCGTCAATCCCTTGTTGTAGAGTGGATGCAGCAGTAGCCATAGAGTGCAAAGGGTTGAGGATTGGCGGGCGCTCGGCGGGTGAGTTGGTGACCGAGCGGCAACACGGTAACGAGCTAGTTTGCCCCAACTTGCTGTGAGAAAGAACATGGAGAATGATTAGGTCTCTTGCATGAAGAGAAACAGCCTCCTCATCCCCCAGCCCCTTGCTCCCAAAAGGGGAGCCACTTCAAAGTCCCTCTCTCCCCCGGTGGGAGAGGGATTTAGGATGAGGGTCTTGATTTGTGCAAGAGGTCTATTGAGAATCAGTGATTGAGCGGGGAGAAGCATGGGCGATTGGCTTCGCCAAGCTCTGAAGGATCGCGCATGGTAGAGTAATCGAATATCAATTAGGATTTCTATAAGTTTTGAACATGCGGGTTTTGATTGTCGAAGATGACCCCGTCATGCAACTGGGTTTGAGTGAGCTGTTTGAGGAAAACCCTCAGTTTGAAATCGTTGCCCAGGTCACGGATGGCTGTGCGGCAGTGGAGTATGCGTTGTCCCTTCAGCCTGATATTGTTCTGATGGACATCGGTTTGCCGAAGCTAGATGGCATCACCGCGACTCAGAAAATCAAGGCAGTCTCACCCGAAATTCGTATTGTGATGTTGACCTCTCATACTGCTGAGCCAGAAATGATTGCCGCGTTGGCCAGTGGTGCGGACGCTTACTGCATCAAAGGGACAAGTTTAGAGAAATTGTTGTTGGCGATCGCCTGTGCTCAAGAAGGAGCAGCCTATCTCGATCCGCAAATCGCGCGTCAAATTATCAAGAGTCTTAAACCTTCCTTCTCTCAACAGAATCTTCCTCAACTTTCTAGTCGAGAACTGGAGGTTTTAACGTTACTCGTTGAAGGAAAAAGCAATCCCGAAATTGCCAATATTTTACACATCAGCTTGAGTACGGCCAAAGCTCATGTTCGCAGTATCATGGCGAAACTCGCAGTTGACGATCGCGTACAGGTCGCTGTGGTCGCACTGCGTTCAGGACTTGCTTAAGATCAACATTTAGTGGTAAGCGGCAGCGTAAACCAAAACGTAGACCCCGCGTGAGGTTGACTAATAACTCCGATTTGTCCACCATGCGCCATAATAATTTTTCGACACAAGTAAAGTCCCATTCCCAGCCCGGTCGAATAGCGAGAATGAGGCCCACGATAATAGAGTTCAAACAAGCATCGCTGCTGTTGAATGGGAATACCCATGCCACTGTCTTGAATCGTACAATAGACAGTCTTATATCCTTTCAGCTCTGCATCTAAAGTGAGTTTAATTCCCGAACAATTATGCGTCACGGCATTGACAATTAAATTGCTAAAAACGCGCCATAGTTGGTTTAAGTCGGCCAATACCAAGGGTAAATTTGGCACAATATGATTGGTAACAGAAGCTTTATTTTGATCTAGAAGAGCTTCTAGATCAAGCAAGACAGCATCAGAAAACAAGCTAAGATTCAGAGGCTTAAGATCAAGATCAAGCGGCTGAATCTCACTACTGTGGGCTTCTAGAATTGAATTGATAAGCTGAAGCTGGCGATCGTTTCCCGCCAATAACTGTTCCAGCTTGGGTATACCCATCACAGCCTGACTATTATCATTTTCAGCCTTGCGAAGCAGATTTTTTAACACGATCGAAGTGCCGATTACAGGTGTCCGCAAATCGTGAGTCACGGCATGTAAAAAGAGCTTGAGTTCCCGACGAGACTCAAAATCTCGCTGTTGAACGCGATCGTAAAAATATACTGCAACATTGCAAATGAGGCATGTCCATGTCACGGCGAGGACGGCCTCGAATCCCCACAGATCTGCCAAGGCCGGAAATGCACTGGGTCCCAAGATTGGATTCATCACAAAGTGGTAGAAGACACTGGGGAGCTGGGAGAAAAGATGGAGTCGCCAATTGACAGGTACGACGATGACCTGGGCTAGAAAAATAAAATCCCATGACCCCGGCAATGGCAATCCCATCAGCGTCCCCAAAATTTGAACTGAGAGGGTAATCGACCAACTCAGTGCCAAAAAAATTGCCCCCGGATGACGCCTTCCCCATCGAGTTCTCTGGAGGATGAGACAAAGGAAAATCAGAAAAATTGAGACCCAGTCACTGACAATTGTGAATCGCTCATACAATTCATCAAACGAGGAGCCCCCCATCACTGTCATCAGCGCATCATTTTGGTCAGATTGAGGGTGAAGAACCAGACTGTAAAGATGAAGCACTGCAAAGGTCAAAGACGTGAGCAATGCTAGCCAAATGCAAAATGGGATGCGATCGCCCAAAAATTGCCATTGCCATTGCCGGTATTCTGTAGAGTTTGGCGAAGGCATCAGCGCTTTTAATCGACGTATTCTGAGCTGCAGCCACTCCCAGCTGTGTCGTTCTTGCAACCTTTTCCCCGAAGTCGTTCGTTGCATCAAGACCACCGTACTGCTTCTCTATTGGGTAGTGGTATCCTAGCATCTGCATTTTGACATTGGCTATTGATCCATCGGCCAGGGTCAATCGGTCGATGTGACCCAGATTTGATTCTCATACCTTTGTTGTAGCTAACTGAAGATGAAAGATTCAGTAGTGTTTAGAACAATGTTTGGGAATTAGAAAAATGGATATCAACCCACAGAAAGATTCTGCTAACAGGCCGATAAACTGCACAGCGTTCTCCCCCCAGAGCCAATCTGATCAGGCTTATCATTTGGATGATGGAACTGAGAACCATGGTATTGGGCTTCGATCGCCCTCACTCCAAACGCAATATGGAACGCCGAATAACGACATTTTAAGCCGCGATGGTGAAAATTTAGTTCGCTACGGTTTAGCAGGCGATGATTTGATTTTAGGCATAATTCATCAAGCCAATGTACTCTTTGGCAATGAAGGTAATGATCGATTGCAGGGAGGCCACCAAGCGGACGTAATCAATGGCGGTCGTGGTCATGATCGGTTGTTGGGCGATCGCGGCAATGATCTTCTAATCGGTGGCTCGGGCGACGATTTCTTGTCCGGTGGAAAAGCGGACGATCGCCTCAAGGGATCTTCGGGACAGGATCGTTTGTTTGGCGATCAGGGCAATGATTATCTCGATGGCGAAGCGGGCTACGATCGCGTTGAGGGTGGAGCAGGCGATGATATTTTAATCGATTATGAGGGGGGCGATCGCCTCACAGGCGGCAGCGGTAAAGACCAATTTGGCGTCGGTGGGGCACTCTCCGAAGCCGCTAGCATCATCACCGATTTCAAGGTAGGCACCGATCAAGTGAGAGTTTTGCGACTCGGCACGACCTTTGAGAATTTGACGTTTCAAAAGAGTCGAGGAGGCACCTTAGTGATGGATCAAGGGCAGGCGATCGCGCACATTCAAGAGATAAAACCCAAGCAGCTCAAAGTCGAGAGTTTTGTATTTGGAGAGGCCTCACTTGCCCATACGCTGCAAAGCAATCTGGATCAATCTCTAGCGGAAAATCCAAACGCGACGGGCTTAGGCTCGGTCGTCTTTACCCCCGATGGCAGCGTCTGGCAGGGCTTCAGCGGGCTCTCCAGTCGGGAGAGTCAAACACTCGTGGATGCGGATTCAATCTTTGGCATTGGCAGTATTACCAAACCGATTGTGGCCACGACAGTTTTGCAGCTTTATGAAGAAGGAAAGCTCGATCTCAATGATACGCTCAGTCAATGGCTACCAGACTTAGCAAAACTGGTTACCAATGCCGATCGGATTACCATTCGACAATTAATCGGCCACACGAGCGGGATTCCAGATTATTTAGATCAACCGGAAGCACGCGACCAATTCCTATCTGATCCACAAGCTTTTTTTGCTCAGGCATTCGAGGCTCAAGATCTCATCTCGCTGATTCAAAATAAGCCCACCTCCGGTGAGCCGGGAGCGGCCTTCTTTTATAGCAATAGCAACTTTGTATTGCTCGGTGAAATCGTGCAGAAAGTCACAGGTTCGACTTTGGCCAGTGAGTTGCGATCGCGAATTTTTGAACCGCTCGGACTTAGCCGGACTTTTTATGCACCCCAAGAGACAGTCAATCGTGGCAACATTACCCGCACCTATAGCGATCTAGACGATGACGGCAAAATCACCACAGCGGATTACTTAAATGAAGTGGATGAAGTCAGCAAACAAGGATTGAGTTGGGCGGCGGGTGCGGGAGGGATTGTTTCTACCGCTGCCGAACTCGCCAAAATCGGTCAAGCCTTATTCCAGGGAGAGCTGCTGGCTCCTGCCACGTTACAGCTTATGATTAACGACAATTCCGATTTGATTGCGGCTGCAAATCGCCCCGCCGGTTCGGCCCCGAACGGCATTGAACGTGACTTCTATGGGTTAGGCATTGAGTCAGGCCGTCTGAGCGGTATTGGCAATTTTCTCCGGCACAATGGGGCAACGATCGGTTGGGGGGCGGAGCTAACCTATTTGCCCGATCGCAACATTACTGTCACAGTTTTGGCTTCGCAGCCAACTCCCAAAGGTGTCAGTGAATGGGAAGATTCTAGCTTTATTTCCCTGACGAATAATATCCGTAGCACCGTTCAAACATACGATGATTTCAGAGTCCAATATCCTTTAACATTTTGAGTTGTTTGGAGACGGGGGCGATCGCATGGGCTGCAATCATGCCACTAGCCGCAACTGCCGGGAGACCAATTCCTGGAAAGGTCGAATCCCCGCAGCAAAATAGTCCTTTAATGGATGTTTTTGGCCCTGGGAAATTGCTCTGACCTGCGGCCCAAGCCGGGCCATAGGTGCCGTGGTGGCGGCGCAAAAAGCGAGCGTGGGTGAGAGGCGTTCCAGCCAGAGTGACTTCGCAGCGATCGCGAATATCCGGAATCACCCGCCGAATCGCCCGCCAAATCACCCCCGTGCGCTCGGCTTTAAGTCGCTGATAGCTGTCGCCCTTGGGATCTAGATCTTCCCACATCTCAAACGGTTCATTGCCCGGTGTATAGGCGTGAATCACGTGCTTTCCGGGAGGGGCAAGACTAGGATCTAGCACGGAAGGAATCGAAATCAAAATTAAATTTTGCGGTGTCGTAATGCCTTCCTCCCAATCATTCACAACGATGTAGTGACAGGCCAAATTCTGCGGCAACCCAGCACCATCAATCCCCAGATGTAGGTGCAAGAAACTCTCACATTCTGGCGTTGCAGCCTGGGCCTGCACCCGCTCCGGGGACAGCGATCCCTGGGGCAAAAACTTCAGCGTGTCCCATGCCGATGCATTTGAGACCACTGCGATCTTCGCCCGTAGCGTATTGCTGCCTTTGCCTTGACCTTTGCTTTGACCTAGGGTGTCCCGCAGCCGAACCCCCACCGCTCGATTTTTCTCGACGATCACCTGCTCCACATGGGCATCTGTGCGCAGGGTGCCGCCATACTTGCGCAGCCCTCGCACCAAGGCATTTACCAACGCCCCGCTGCCACCCATCGGGTAGTCTAGTTGCACCTGGGGCCGATACCAGTCCGCAAACAGGAAGGACATCGCGGCGGCACTGGTGGCTTCGGCAGGTAAGCCCGAGATCAGGAAGCACAGCATTTCCAGCCAGTTGCGAACAAAGCTATCACTGATCACTTCGTCCATGAGAGTACCGAAGGAACCCCTGAGCTTCGAGAGTCTCGACAGATGCGGCAATAGCCGAACCGACTGTCTACCCAGTGTGAGGGCAGCACCGAGGTCTGAGCGCAGGGCGGCGACGGGGAGGGCGATCGCCGCTCTAGAGTAGGGTTCCATCAGTTTTTGTAGGGCACGCCATTGGGCGATCGCCTCCGAGCCTCGCAGTTGGGCCAACACCTCGCAAAACTGATCGCCGCCCACCTGGGTTTCAAACTCCCCCTCGGGCAAGCGGCACCCCCAGGTATCGTAATTGGCCCATGGCACGTCTTCCTCGATGGCATCGAGCACCTGCCGCAGCGGATTGGGGGAGGGGCGATAGGAAAGGCCGGAGTACAGCGATGGCCCAGAGTCGAATTTGAAACCGTTGACTTTGAATCCGTGGGCGGCTCCGCCGGGGAGGGTATGACTTTCACAGACGGTGACACGGTAGCCATAACGAGCGAGCAGGGCCCCGCAGCTGAGGCCGCCGATGCCGCTGCCAATGACGATAATATCGGTGTCACTCATGAACAAACAGGCCCCAAGGGGACTCGCTGGCCATTACGGTGGCCATTACGGTGGCCATTACGGTGGCCATTGTTAAGGGTGCCTGTGTACTGGTGAGCTGGCATGACGATCGCGCGGCGTTGGACTGGTTCTAGTTTAGCAAGGGGGAGGGGAGGGATAACGTGGAAATCCATCAGGGGGCGATTCAGGGAGCGATTCAGGAGGCGATTCAGGGAGCGATTCAGGGAGCGATTCAGGAGGCGATGCTGCGATGCTGGCTTCGGAAAATGTGCTGGTTCAGATGGGGCTGATGGGCGTAATTCGTACCGCTCGAGTTGTATCAGGACGGGGCAGGCAGGTTCGTTGCCCCTTCGAAGGGTACTGTTCCTTGAAGGAGTCGGTGCTAGGATATGTGTAGTACAGCATGGCTTTGTGCAGCCGCATGGGGTGTAAACAGATGACGTGCATAGATTGCGAGCGTGAAAGTAAGAAGCTAGGCGTGAGAGAAGCGAGTCGGGTGAGACAGGCGAGTCTGAAAGACACCACCCCCAGTCTGATTTGCGGCTTGGTCGGCGTTGGCATTGCCCTGGGCAGTGGTTTGATACTGTCTCCCGAGGCCTGGGCTACCGCTGGGTTGCGCTCGCCCATCTCCGGCAACCCCCTCGATCGCATCACCGTTCCCCAGCAGCGAGTCGTCAGCGATCGCGGGGCCGACTTCCTCAGTCCCCTGGGTCTACAAACGTCCTTCCGCTCCGACACCACACCCCCGGCTCCGGGCCGCAGCGTACGGCTACAAAACATCACCCCCGGCTTCAGTGGCAGCGAGATTCCCTTTACCGAACGGGACTACTCGAACCCCACCGGCGCAGAAGCCTTTGTCTTGGTTCCGGACGCAGAGCACCAAACCCGCTGGTTCTCCATCTTGCCCGGTAGCGAGGCGGCCCCCCAGAAAAATGTGTTTCGGTACACGATTTTTGACGCCCAGGGTACCGTCTTAGAATCAAATGAATTTTCGGTGGTGATCGCCCTCAACCCCGTCCCCCTCACCACCACCTTCCGCTACGGCCCCGACGCGCTTGACCACCGCTACGGTTCCCTCGGCTACGGCTACCCCAGGGGACACTACGGGCAAATTTGGAACGAACGGCGATTGTTCAAACATCGGCAGAATCTGCTGTTCCAAAGCTCGGAGACCTATCGACGGCGCGTTCGCCGTTAGTATCGCCTCCAAAGCATTCTCTCCGAAGCGTTCCCTCCAAGCTGGGCCGCAAAATCTAGCGCTGGGGCCGTAGCATTTGGTTCCACATCGATGCGGGATTGGAGCCGAAGTTGATCGTTGAAGCCACCATGTAGGTGTCGAGACAGTCCACCAACCACGCGACGTTGGACACCTTCTCCACGGCTGGGTTGCTTTCATAGTGTATGAACAGGCGCACAAAGCGATCGGCCACGGCGGCGCGAATGGCCAGTAGGTTCGCCTTGGGTACGCGGCAGATCATCAATAGTTTCAAAATCAAACCGATGGTAAACGTTGCACCGAGGTTGGTCACCAAGTTCAGGAATTGGGCGTGGTTGCGCAGACCTTTCGGGTCGCTGGGATGGGCCAACACCGAGTTGAGTAAACCGCCACAGGTCTGCACCAACGAGCGATCCGTCGGTGGCTGATTCTCGAGTTCTACATGGAGGCTGCCGAGCTGGTGATCAATCCAACTGCCAAATCGGTGCGTGGTGGAATTGAAACTATCGCCTTTGACCTGGCCGTAGGCCTGCAGTCCATCCACAAGATAGCTTTGGATCGCTCCTTTCATGGCGCGATTGGAGGGCGATCGCTCAATGCACGCTCGAGCCTGCCGAGCCGAGGTTCGATAGCTGTGGGAAGCCAACGGTGCCCCAGAAAATTCATAGATCGCACTAGCGAAGGTTTGATGGGGAAGTAGCGTCGGATTCAAGCTTCTGGCGTCTGCCCCAAAACCTGCTTCACCCGATTGGCCCAGGTGACGGGCCGCGCGCAAAAGCTTGAGGTCAAAGGCAGTCTCTTGTTTTTCTTTCAGTGCCAGCACCGATCTGCGCCCTTCTTCGGCGGAATTGTAGCGCGTGAAATAGGCGGGGTAGAGGCAAGGATAGCGATGAATGAGCTGACTCAGGGGCTGTTGCCGAGCCTGATCTAAGGCCTGATCTGAAACCTGGTCGAGCCCAGACTGGGGCTGATCGGCTTTGATCAGCTGCTCCAAGATGTCGAACTGGGATGACCGAAAAAAACGTTCGAGCGCGGGCGACCAGGAAAGCTGTGCCCAATCCTCGGCCTGGGCGACCTGGCCCAGCTGCTGCACCAGTTGGGCGCTGGCCCCGCGCACGTTCGGCTGAACGGCCCAGTGGTTGATCAAAATGTAGCAACAGCGATTGAAGAAGTGGGTGCAATTGTCGAGAAAAAGGGGATTCTGGACAATGCGTGGCCAAAGCTCGGCGAGTTTGGGATCGGCGCGATCGCCAGAGCCGGTCAGCAACCCATTGAACTGCTCCAGGGTTTGCGGAGCAGGCTGATGCCTCACCTCGCCTAAGCGATTGTAAAATGCGCGCAGGTCTGCCTCGAAACATAGGTCGGAAGAAGCTTGCATAGTGTTTGACGCCCTGAACTCATTAAAGTTTTATGCGAAAACCCCTTAGCCGAGTCGGTACTGGCAGCTCAATAAATGCGATCGACCCGTGGGATCTGCCTGCGCGACCAACCTGTGCGACCGGCCCATGAGCTCGACCCCTGGGATCGACGAGTCAGACCGATAACAAGGCTAGATTAAAACTGGGGGTGATAGATGCGGTCTCGCCGAGAGATTGTCATTGGGCCTGTCATTGGGCCTGTCATTCAGCTTGCCGCTCGGCTGGCAGCTCGAACTTTTTAGAAGTCATCAGGTCTGGCAGGAACACTTAGCCACCCAGAATACCATTTCGCACCTTTTGACTCAATTCTTTGGCAAGAATAGCCCTGTTGAATCACGATCGACTGGCCCTAGCTCGGTCGGCCCAGGATGTCTTGGCAGATGATGTCTTGGCAGATATAGTGACGCATCAAAGCGGTGATGCGATAAGCACCAGGTTGCTGACTAGGGCAACTGCGTAGGAGCGATCGCCGCAGGAGCGATCGCTGCGCCTCCTGGCGTTCCACCAATGGCTCAGCCAATTCGATCGTTTTTAAGATCGCTGGGGTCAGCAGGGCAAAGGGCATCTGGCTCAGCTGCACCAACAGGGATTGCTCAAGGCCAGAGAGTCGATCGAATTGATCCCTTTGGCTGTCTCGAACTTCTTCTGGCAACTGCTGGTATTCCGCCAAAAATAGCTCAACATTTCCCATATACAATTCCTGGATTAGGCTCGCTGCCGCTCGCAGCGCCGCAGGATTACCACCATAACGCTGGGTCAGCTGTCCCCAGCCCGCCGAGCGCGCAGGCTGTCTCGGCAGATTAAGCAACTCTTCGACTTCGAGCGCCTCCAAGCCCAGCAAATCCAAATTGCAAACGAGATGTCCAGCGGCCACTCCCGCCACCTCCCTGGGTTTTTCTCGGCTGACCAACAGGATGCAGCTCTGATGACGGCGCTGGCCCAGTTGGGTGAGCAGCTCACCATAGGCCTGATAGTTCACGAGATAGCGCCCGTCATGCACGTTGCCCTGCAACACCGTTTCAAATTGATCGAGCACCACCAGGCTGGGGCAATCCATCAAAAAATTGACAAAATCGGTGATGCTAACCGGGCCGTCAACCTCGCGCTGGCTCAAGCCGCCCATCAGGTCGCTCAGCAAAGCGTTCAGAGGAAGTGGTGGACGGGCACGGAGCGATCGCCAGACCACAGCCCCATACTGATCCGCCAGTTTGAGCGCGAGCTGTTTCGCCAGCCAGGTTTTACCCACACCCGCTTCACCACAAATCGAGAGCAATTGGCAGCCTTCTACCCGCAGCCGTTGCTCAAACTGTTGCAGCACGGCTTCCCGGCCACAAAACTCTGCCACATCGGGAGAAATCCCCCAATCTCGATGGCGCAATTGGGTCTGGGTCCCAAAGATGGAGATGAAACCCGAATCCAGCTCACCCGAATCCAGCTCACCTGAATCCAGAGACCTCAAGGACAACTGGGCTCGGGCAACGGCTCCATGCAGCGTGCCTTTGCTCACATCCTCACCCAGAAGTGGCCGCAGCTTTCTCCACAGCCCACCGGCAATGTTGCTGCTGAGGTGCCTGACTTGGCAGCGATCGCCAAAGTAATTCCGGTGAATTTCCTGATAGCTTTTGTGCTCCCAAATTCCGCGAAACAAATCTCGCTCATTGTCATTCAATGGGGTTATAAGATGAGATTCGATGAGCTGGAGAACCTGATCTGAGTCCATCTGCTGCAGCTAAAAGGTAGATACCGCCCAAAACCAATACGCCAAAACCAACACACCAAAACCAGCGCACCAAAATCAATACGCCAAAACCAATGCGTCAGCATCCATAGTTTACAGAGATTTGTCCTGGAATATTCTGTACTTTCCTGTAAGTAATTCAGATTTGTCCCAGTGATCTATTTTTAAAATAGTCGATGGATAACACTGGCAGGAAAGTCCAGACTTCTGCAGTCTTCCTCTGTAGGCTGCAGTTTCCTGTAAAAGACGGGACGACGCGGTATCGCAATCTCGGCTGAAGCCTGTCACACTCAACTCAACAGCTTGAGCATATCTTCGCTGAGCTGCCTATGTCACAGGGAATTCTTGGGGAGGCGGGCGTTAACCCGCTCTCCCAAGTTTCTTCTCTCACTCAAAGCTTCTTTCATTCAGCGCTTGATTCACTCAGGAGGATGGCCCCATGTCCGCAATGCCTATCATTATCGGTTTCATGTTTCTGGCAATGTTTCTCAAGGATCTAGAGGATCCAAAACCACCCAAAGAGAAGGACGCTTCGAAGAGCAATCTGCCTAACATTGTGATTTCATACCAAAAAGATTGACTCAATCCTGGGATTCGTCTGAGGATTGAAGGCTCGTTTTAGATCAGCTCCTAGGCTCCGTTTTGGGAAACGGGGCCTTTTTTGTCGGGTCACGGCAAGCGCTCTCTAAAACAGCCGGACGAACGGGGTTTGTCCCAACAAGCACAATTTTTCTGGAGCTGAACCCCGCTTACCTTAGCTTTGTTCTAATGCTCAAGCCTCAGTGTCTTCCAAAGTCTCGATTAACAATTCCACTTGCTCTTGCTTCCCTTGTAAAAACTGCTCGCACTGTTTCAGATAGGTCACGGCCTGTTCAAACTGAGCAAAAACTTCGCCCAGTTCTAGCTCTCCGGTTTCAAGGCGGCTGACAATTCCCTCAACATTTGCCACCGTGGATTCGTAGCTCCAATCCTCTGAGATTTCTGCTGCTTTTGGCTTGGCTTTGCGTGGCATCGCGCTCAACTCTAGTATCAGACTGGACAAGCTATATTTTATCCTTTGTCCAGCAGTTACTCTATCTCCGTAATCACCGCCTTCAGCTTCCCTTCGCTGAGTTGTATCCTCACCTCATCTCCTAGGGCCAGCGATCGCCCCCGTCGCACCACCTTGCCATTCTCTCGCTGCACCAGCGCATAGCCCCGTCGCAACACCGCCTTCGGATCTAGCGACTCTAGGGTCTGGGCTAGGAATTTCTGGTGATTTTGTTCGTGCAGCAACCGATTCTGGATCGACTGAAGCAGTCGTTGCTGTAGCCAAACCTGCTGCTGCAACTCGCGGTTGAGACGCTTGCCAACGCCATAGACCTGCAGCCGTCGTCGGATAGACTGAAGCAATTCTTGTTGATCAAGCAATTGGGATGCGATCGCCTGTCGCAGTCGCATGAGCCCGCCCGCCAGTTCCAATTGTAATTCCTCTAAATTGGGCACTGCGATCGCCGCTGCTGCTGTCGGTGTATGGGCCGCAACATCCGCCGCCAAATCCGCCAAGGACTGATCTCGCTCGTGGCCAATGCCCGTAATAACCGGAATCGGGCAGTCCGAAATTGCCCGCACCACTCGCTCATCATTGAAACAGGCCAGATCCTCCGTCGCGCCCCCCCCTCGAGCCAAAATAATCACATCCGCACGGGTATCTTGAATGACTCGGGCGATCGCCCGCACAATGCTCACCGGAGCCTGCTCTCCCTGCACCGTAGCAGGCGAAAGCAGCACCTGAAGGCCGGGATAGCGGCTTTGCAGCGTCCGCTGAATATCTCCCCAAGCGGCAGCTTGGGCCGACGTCACCACCGCCACCACCTGGGGATGGGCCGGTGGCAAGCATTTGCGAGCTGGATCAAACAATCCCTCCGCCAACAGCCGCTCTCGCAACTGCCGATAGCGCAGCGCCGCCAAGCCGTCCCCCGCCGGAAGACATTGCCAGACCGTCAGCTGATATTGCCCCCGACTGGGATAAACCTTCATTTGCCCCAGAACCACCACTAATTCCCCCGGCTCCGGCAACGTCACCAGCTTCGTCTGCTGGCTTTTCCAGGTCACGCAATTAATCGAAGCCGCTTCCTGCGGGTCTTGCAGCGTAAAGAAAACCCCCTTACTGTGCGCCTTAGCACTCGACACCTCCCCGATCACCCAAATTTGATGTAGCTGTTCGTCCCCTTCCAGCAAATCTTGGACATACTGCGTCACCCCGGCAACGGAGACAGCGACTTCAGGAAACAATTGGGAGCTAGAACGGGGAGCCATGAACAGATACGCGCCTAAAGAAAGGAGATTTACCTAAACAGATCGTAAAGAATGGCCCAAAAAAAATGAGAACCCCAAACACCAGGCTAAAATAATACTGATGATCTATAGTTTTAAATAAAAACCTGCCCTCAGACCCAGAATCTAGCACTGCGCGGCGTAAATTTCCCAGCCCACCCATGTCCACGGGGTGTTGAGCTTTGACCTCAGAATACGCGAATTCCTGAATTTGCTACCTGAGCCCCTGTTTCTGGAGATTTCTCAGAGCCTGCTTCTGAGGGGCACCTCTTCAGAGGAGCCGCTTCAGGAAATCTATAGCCACCAGAAAAACCGTCCGCTAAGATCGGCGCACCTGCACCCCTAACTTGAGACTCGCATGGCCACAAACACCGAAAATAAGCAGAAAGAACAGGCACTCAATCTCGTACTGACCAACATTGAGCGGAATTTTGGCAAGGGAGCCATCATGCGTCTCGGGGATGTGACCCGAATGCGAGTCGAAACATTTTCGACCGGAGCCCTGACGCTAGACCTCGCCCTCGGCGGCGGCATTCCCAAGGGCCGCGTGGTTGAAATTTACGGGCCAGAAAGCGCGGGTAAAACAACCTTGGCACTTCATGCTGTCGCCGAAGTTCAAAAAAACGGTGGCATTGCCGCGTTTGTGGATGCCGAGCACGCCCTGGATCCCGTTTATGCTGCAGCCCTTGGGGTCGATGTGGACAATCTTCTAGTCTCTCAGCCCGACACCGGCGAGATGGGCCTAGAAATTGTCGATCAGCTGGTTCGCTCTGCAGCCGTGGATATCGTGGTGGTGGACTCTGTGGCTGCGCTCACTCCCCGCGCCGAAATTGAAGGGGAAATGGGCGATGTTCAGGTGGGGAGCCAAGCCCGTCTGATGAGTCAGGCAATGCGAAAAATTACGGGCAACATTGGCAAATCTGGCTGTACGGTGGTTTTTCTCAACCAGCTACGTCTCAAAATTGGTGTAACCTACGGCAGCCCCGAAACCACCACGGGCGGCAATGCCCTGAAGTTTTACGCCTCTGTCCGCCTAGATATTCGCCGGATTCAAACCCTCAAAAAGGGCAATCAGGAATACGGCATTCGCGCCAAAGTCAAAGTGGCCAAAAACAAGGTTGCACCGCCGTTCCGCATTGCTGAGTTCGACATTATTTTTGGCGAAGGCATCTCCGGTGTGGGTTGTCTGCTCGACCTAGCCGAGGAAACCGGCATTGTCATTCGTAAGGGAGCTTGGTATAGCTACAATGGCGACAACGTCGGTCAAGGCCGGGACAACACGATTATTTACCTGAAAGATAATCCCGAGGCTTACAAGAGCATCGAAGCTCAAGTGCGCGAGAAGCTAGAGATGGGGATCGCGGTCTCGGCCAACACCGTCGGCCACCCCGGCTCGGTCTCGCGAGAAGATGTTGAGGGCATCCTTGAGATGGAGGAGGAGCCCATGCTCGAAGAGGATCAAGAGGCAGTCCCTGCCAAGTCACGGACAAGGGCAAAAGCACGTGGTACCAAGCCCTAGGGCATGACCTGCGGCCAAGGTCTTGAGAAAAGGCCTTGGCATGTTGGGGTGAGGGCAGCTTTAAATTGCTGAAATCGTGTTGTTTCAGATTATTTTGCCCTGATGCCGAGCAATCTGCTCTGAGAGATCCAGCTCAGACCTTCCTCCTTGCATAAAGGTTTGCGTGTCTTCCGGGCTGAGCTGTTGCAGTTCATTCCAGGGTTCCAGGTTTTCTTCATTGCCCAGGTCGAGCAACCGGCTGACTTCTGTCGGAAGTGAGGGCAGCCGCTGAGCCTCTGGAGAAGCGTAGAATTGGATGGAAAGACTACCGACGCGGATGCGATCGCCCTCCGCCAGCCGCTGCCGATACCGTACTGCCTCGCCATTGACGAACGACCCATTGGTGCTCTGGAGATCAACCAGGCAAAAACAAGCCTCGCGCTGAACATATTGGATAACCGCATGGTATCGAGATAGCCGACGATCCGGAAAAGACAGTGCCACATCAGGGGCGCGGCCAATCAACCAGCAGCACTGGGCTTGGTAGAGGTTTTGACTTTGTTCACCCAGCAAATTGGTGAGCAAATAGGGCTGCCCCTGCTGAACCATGCCCACAATATAGCGAGGGGTCATTTTCCCCCCTGCGCTACTGTCAATATTTTCGAGCTCTAAAATCTCATCCAACAAACTCCGGTTTTGTTCATAAAGTTTGGAAAAGACCTGGTAAAGCCCCAAACGCTTCTCTAAGTCGGTTTCCTCGACAGGCGCGTTTAGCATCTGGCCAGCCTGGAAAACAGAGTGATTGAGATCCATGCGAGTCCTAGAAAATAAAGTTTTGGCAATATGAAAATTGATGCAAGACACCACAAACTGTTCTCCGGCAAAGCAGCGGAGGAATTTCGATCGTGATGAAACTCTAGTCCCCTGTCGATAGCGATCGTACGGTATATCCAGGGTAAATATTTTGTTCAGAAAAAATATATTGGAAACCCTAGTACTTGCGTAGAAACTGGGTCAATTCGCGGTTGACGGTTTGAGGTGCTTCCTGATTAACCCAGTGGCCACAGTCCGCAATCAGCTGAATTTGGAGAGGGCCTGAAAAGAACCGCTCCATTCCTTTGGTCAGCTTGCAGCTAAAGAGGGTGTCATCTTTTCCCCAAAGAATCAGGGCAGGCCGCTGAATCAACTGAGTTGAGGCGTTGTTCAGCCAGGGCAGCGAAAAAATCTGAGGCGAGAGCAACTGTCGGGAGTGGCTCAAGGCGGAGCGGAGTGCCCCAGGTTTCTCCAGTGCCGCCTGATACATGGCCGTATCTTCTGTGGAAAAAGCACCCTTGCGGACAGACTGTCTTTGAAATAGCTCTCGCATCACCTGGCTGAGATTTGAGCTGAGGAGCACTTCAGGCAGACTCGGTATCTGTGAGGCCCAAATGTACCAACTTTGAAGAAACTGATCCATGTTACCGAGAGCATCCCGGACAAACCGTCGAGGATGGGGTGCCGAAAGCAAGACGATCGACTCGATCGAGTCCGGGAACTGTTCGGCGAGCTGCCAGGCGATCGCCCCACCCCAGCCATGACCAACCACTCGAGCACGTTGGTAGCCCAAGGCCTCAATCAACCCATGGATATCACGCCCAAGGGTTTCTAAGTCATAACCGAGCCGGGGCTTGTCAGAATCGTTGTAGCCCCGCAAGTCCGGTGCAACAACCTTAAAGTGGCGTGCCAACTGAGGAATCTGGTGCCGCCAGGAGTACCAAAACTCCAGAAAACCGTGCAATAAGATGACGAGTTCACCTTCCCCCTGGGTCACACAATGCAGACGAATCTGATTGGTCTCGACAAATTCGTGACGCCAGGAAAGCGTAGCTGCGTTTGCCATTGATGTCCTTAAGAAGGTCTATTGCTCCTCAGCATAGACGTCGGAGCAAGAAAATTACTACAGTAAACCTAGGCGACTCTAGACAAAAGCCGACGACGGATAAAACCAATGTTTGATCTAGCGAGACAACAGCAGGTTGCAATCGCAGGGACGAATCTGGAATTTGACCAGATTGGCAAGCTCCTGCAGCTGGCTAATCGCCTCTGCACCTTCAAGCTTCATGAGTTCGCGCTCATCACGCATTTCAGTCCAAGTGATCCCATAGTCTGAAACGAGAAACCGAATCAGGTGACCTTCTCCAAGGCTCACCATAAACGAGGCGCTATTCATCCCACCGCCACAGGTGTAGCAAGATGCAGAATAGCTCTGATTTTCGAGAGCTTGAGCCAGAGCCTGAAGGCTCATAACCAAGTCACGGACAAACTGACTGTGCTGATAGGCAAGGCGTGAAAACACTGTTATCCTCCACTCCACAAATCATTTTACTCTTTTTTAAGAATTCGGAGCACGATGAAAATTAGCACCGTGCATTTCTATAACTTCAGCTCAGAATAAGCGAGCTCAGGAACGAAAGATGATATAGATTGCACAGAATAGACGCTAACATCTAAATTCTCCCTAAAAAACTTAGATTCACATCAGTAAAGTCACCGAAAACAGCACTCACGATTGCGGAAGCCCCATGCGGTTGTTGACGAACGATTACAAATCCGGTGTACAACTCGACAAAAAAGGCGAGCACCCTTGAAAAGAGTGCTCGCCTCAGATAAAGATTCAGGCAATCAAGCGGATATTAACCGTTGATGGCAGGAGCCGTGAGAGCGACAGGAGCCGCATCACCCGAAGCCAGGTCGAGCGGGAAGTTGTGAGCATTGCGCTCGTGCATCACTTCCATTCCCAAGTTCGCACGGTTGAGCACATCCGCCCAAGTCGCAACAACATGGCCCTGGCTATCAATCACAGACTGGTTGAAGTTGAAACCATTCAGGTTGAACGCCATCGTGCTAATGCCCATTGCCGTCAGCCAAATGCCCACTACCGGCCAAGCACCCAAGAAGAAGTGCAGGCTGCGGCTGTTGTTGAAAGAAGCGTATTGGAAAATCAAACGACCGAAGTAGCCGTGCGCCGCAACGATGTTGTACGTTTCCTCTTCTTGACCAAACTTGTAACCATAGTTCTGAGATTCTGCTTCGGTGGTCTCACGAACCAACGAGCTCGTCACCAAGGAACCATGCATCGCAGAGAACAAAGAACCACCGAATACACCCGCTACTCCCAACATGTGGAAGGGGTGCATCAAGATGTTGTGCTCCGCTTGGAACACAAGCATGAAGTTGAACGTTCCAGAAATACCCAAAGGCATGCCGTCAGAGAATGAACCTTGGCCGATCGGGTAGATCAGGAAAACAGAGGTTGCCGCCGCAACAGGTGCAGAGTAGGCAACGCAGATCCAAGGCCGCATCCCCAGGCGATAGGAGAGCTCCCACTGGCGACCCATGTAAGCAAAAATGCCAATCAAGAAGTGGAAGCAAACCAACTGGTAAGGGCCACCGTTGTACAACCACTCATCCAAGGAAGCGGCTTCCCAGATCGGGTAGAAGTGAAGGCCAATGGCGTTAGAGGAAGGAACAACTGCACCAGAGATGATGTTGTTGCCGTACAGCAAGGAGCCTGCAACGGGCTCACGGATTCCGTCGATGTCCACGGGAGGGGCCGCGATAAAAGCAATGATGAACGCGATGGTCGCAGTGAGCAGGCAAGGGATCATCAAAACGCCGAACCAACCCACATAAATGCGGTTGTCGGTACTGGTGATCCAGTTACAAAAGCCTCCCCAAAGGCCAGCACTCTCGCGATTGCGAAGTGTAGTAGTCATGGTGATGTATGAATTGCGTAGTGTACAAGATGAAAATTCATCCGGAGATGAATTTACGGGTAAGTATGAAAAGAGAGAACAATCTTTGTTGCGCTCCCCACGTAAAAGCTACAGGATTTAAGGGTGACGTGCCGTTAATTTATTTGTACTGCAAGTGAAGTGCTGGCGCTTGATTTTATTGAGTCGTGTGAAGCTTTTGGTTGGGCTTAGGCCTTGAGCGTCGGAGAACCTGTAGATCCTGGCTTCCCAGGAAATGTTAAGTTGAGGCGAGACGTTCGCCCTCCGAAACCATGCAAACCATCTGGGTCACTGAACAATTTGATGGAGCTGGGATCCTTTACTCCTGCATTGCCTGTTGCGATGCGGCCCAGGCCCAAGACTGCTACGAATCCTTTGAAGAAAAGCTAAAGCCAGAACAGCGTCAGCAAGGCTGGGTGACTCGCCAGCGGCAAGTGAGTTCCTGGGATGAGGTTCCCGTTGCCGCGCTCAAGCTTAGTCATTGATTTATCAGTCATTATGATTAGATCCAAAGATTCAAATCAGATCCGGTTAGATCCAACCATTTAGATCCAACATTGAGCTGGGCGGCCGGCTCCGGTTCGTGACGCGGCCGGTTAGTGACGGGGCAGGCGCGGGCCTTCCGGGCTTAGGGGAATCAAAATTTTGAGCAGTGCCCGCAGCGCTTCGGTGGTGCCCATGCAAATCAGTAGATCGCCGTCCATCAGTTGAGTCTCTCCGGTGGGGCCAGGGACGAGGGTACCGTCACCGCGCCGAATTGCGATGATCAGAGCGTCGGTTTTGGCGCGCATGTTCGTGTCGCGTAGGCTTTGACCGACGTAGGGGCAGTCGCCAGGGTGAATGATGATTTCTTCCATGTAAAAGGAGCGATCGCTCCCCGTCACCACCCCATCGACAAAGTCCATCACCTGGGGCCGTAGCGCTGCCGCTGCCATGCGCTTGCCTCCGGTAATGTAAGGAGAAATCACGGCATCGGCACCGGCCCGTTGCATCTTCACGACGGCTTCTTCGCTATTGGCACGAGCAATGGTTCGCAGGTCTGGTTTGAGCGCCTTGGCGGATAGTACGGTGTAAAGGTTGTCTGCGTCAGAGGGCATGGCCGCCACAATGCAACGGGAATCGTGGATGCCAACCTCAAGCAGGGTCTGGTCTCGGGTGGCATCCCCCAAAAAGGTGAGATAGCCAAACTGCTTGGCCTCTTGGATGGCTTCTGGCTCCGAGTCTACAACGATGAACGGAATGCGTTCCTCCGCAAATTCAAAGGCCACCTGCCGCCCAGCTCGGCCATATCCGCAAAGAATGTAATGGTTGCGAAGTTTCTTGATCACCCGTCTTCTCCGTCGCGATCGCAAGCTATCTTGGAAATACCCCTGAACAACAGCATCGGTGAAGCGATTGACAATGTAGCCAATGCTCAGCAATCCCATCAAAATCAACGTAATCGTGAACAGTCGCCCCTGGGGGCTTAGGGGCTGCACCTCGCCAAAGCCAACACTGCTGAGGGTGATGATCGTCATGTAGGCCGAGTCCAGTAGACTCCAGCGCTCCAGAAGGCGATATCCCACAGTACCGATGAAGAGAACTCCCAGAAATAACAGCGCCGCCGCGATCAGTTCGCGGCGGACTTGACGTTCGCGGGGTTCCACAAGCGCTTTGCCAGGGTAATGGAATCAATCACGAGAAGTGGTGACGCCTCACGCCATGATGGCTTGGGCCATGACTTTCGGGAACTGTTAAATAAGTTCACAGTTTAAATAAGTTCACAATGCTTAGGGTAGCAGCTCTAGCCTGTGAGCAGGTGAAAGAATCAAAAATTGTCGAGGGTATTAATGCGAGAGCTAGCATTTCGTGCCAGGATCATGGGCTAGCCCAAACTTGGCTTGCCCAAACTTGGCTCGCCCAAATGCGGGATTGCCTCAAGCTACCTTCTTCTGCCAAGCGCTTTCCGTGCGGGGGGATGCTCCGGCTGCGTAATTCATGGTCGCGTACTTCATTCAAATAAAATGAGCCCTGTTGTGTTATGAGCCTTGTGACGATCGTTTTGTTGGTGATGGGTCTAGTCTTGCTGGTGGTGGGAGCAGAGGCTCTTGTTCGAGGCGCTTCAAATCTGGCCAGCAGCTTGGGGATTTCGCCGCTGATTATTGGACTGACAGTGGTCGCCTACGGAACTAGCGCACCCGAGCTGGCAGTCAGCATTCAGTCGAGTCTGGCCGGACAGATTGACATTGCTGTGGGCAATGTTGTCGGCAGCAATATTTTTAATGTGCTGTTTATCCTTGGGCTATCGGCCATTGTTGCGCCCTTGGTCGTGGCCCAGCAACTCATCCGCATTGATGTGCCGGTGATGATTGGAGTTTCCATTTTGACCCTGGTTTTAGGCAGCGACGGCACCCTGGGCCTGGGGGATGGTTTGTTGCTGACGGCGGGTGCGATCGCCTACACCCTGTTGCAAATTGTTCAAGCTCGCCAAGAAAAGGACGACAGCGTCCGACAGGAGTATGAGCAGGAGTACGGCCCGGATGACCGGGCGACCCAGTCTAAGGGCTGGAAGCTCTGGCTGACGAATTTGGGCTTGATTTTTGGAGGGGTCGCGCTGCTGATTGCGGGGTCGCACTTTTTGGTGGATTCGGCGATCGCGATCGCCCAGGCCTTAGGCGTCAGCGAACTCGTCATTGGCCTCACGATTGTTGCAGCCGGAACCTCGTTGCCCGAACTCGCGACCTCCGTGGTCGCAACGTTGAAGGGAGAGCGTGACATTGCCGTCGGTAATGTTGTCGGCAGTAATGTTTTTAATATCTTGGCAGTGCTCGGTCTAGCAAGCCTGACTTCTCCAGTTGGATTGGCCGTATCTACGCCAGCCGTGCGGTTTGACATACCGGTGATGATTGCGGTGGCGATCGCCTGTTTGCCAATTTTCTTTACCGGTAGCGTGATCAGCCGTTGGGAGGGCTTTGTCTTTGTCGCCTACTACATCAGCTACATTGCCTTCTTGGGACTCAGGGCCATGCAACATGGGTCTTTGGATGTTTTTAGCAACGTGATGTTACTGTTTGTCATTCCCTTGACGATGGTAACGTTGTTCGCGGTTGGTCTGAACAAATGGCGTTCATCCCGTCGTTCTGCCTCCCCCTAGAGAGCGCGATTTGGACACGATTGCAAGTCAGTGAATTGGCAATAGCTTGCACTTCTCAGCGAGTCTTCAGCTTTCGTCGTTAGGATGAGAGATAGCCCGATCGCCCCAGCGGTCACCTCTGGAAGACCAATATGGATTATTACAAGCGTGAACATCTCCCCCGATTTAGCAAAATTGGCGAAGGGAATCCAGAACTTGCAAATAAGTTCTTTGATTACTACCAGTCAGTCTTTGAAGCAGGTGCTTTATCCAAGCGAGAAAAGGCTCTAATTGCCCTAGCGGTAGCTCACACTGTTCAATGTCCCTATTGCATTGAAGCTTATACCAAAGGTGCGCTTCAAGAAGGCTCAGACTTAGAGGAAATGACCGAAGCTGTTCATGTTGCAACAGCAATTCGAGGTGGGGCATCGCTGATTCATGGTCTGCAAATGTTAGATCAAGTCCAGCAGATATCAATGTAAACTCAATGGCAGTCTAAACTCAATGGCAGTCTAACTTTAATATAACTTCAATCGCAATCTAAATTCAGTCTGTATTTCACTCCATTAAGGATCACGATGTCTATGCCAATCCTTTCATCACCAATCCTTTCATTTTTGAGTTTTTGATTCAGATGGTTAATTCTACTCAGCTCGGCTCAATGGTTGCCAACAATACAGACACAGCGAATACGGAAACAGCGGAAAAAAATGAAAAAAAACGTGTGCTCTCGCTCCTGCGTCGCCGCTCTCCTTTGGCCGACCCTCGCCAGCAGATGGCCCACTTAAACGCAGTTGATTTAGACGGACTGCCCCAAGCTGGAAATTTCGAGAAAACTATCGCAAGCATGGGCCACCCTGCGCTCAAACCGGCCCAGCTCGATATTTTCCAAATCAACATTGGCAAGCTCTGCAATATGACCTGCCGCCATTGTCATGTGGACTCTGGCCCCGATCGCACCCAAGAAAACATGAACCGGGTAACCCTTGAAGCCTGCTTACAGGCCCTCGATCAAACCACGGCAACCACCGTGGATATTACGGGAGGAGCCCCGGAGATGAATCCCCACTTTCGCTATCTGGTGGATGAATGTGTGAAGCGGGGGAAGCAGGTGATCGATCGCTGTAATCTCACGGTATTGTTACTACCTGGTCTGACGGATTTGCCACAATGGTTGGCCGATCGCGGCGTTGAAGTGGTCTGCTCGTTGCCCCACTATCGCCAGCGCAATACCGATGCCCAGCGCGGTGATGGAACCTACGAAAAATCGATCGCAGCCCTCCACCGACTCAATGACGCAGGCTATGGCCAAGGCGATCCCCAACGGCGACTGACCTTGGTGAGCAACCCGGTGGGAGCCTTTTTGGCCGGAAACCAGGGCAAAGCGGAGCAAGAATGGAAGCAGGGGCTCCAGCGCAACCATGGGGTCAGATTCGATCGCCTCATCGCCCTCAATAACATGCCGATCTCTCGCTACCTGGAGTGGCTTGAGGACTCCGGCAACCTGCAACGTTATCTCGAAATTCTAGTCAACGCCTTTAATCCAGCCACGCTGGATGGATTGATGTGCCGCAATACACTTTCAATTGGCTGGGATGGTCGTATTTTTGACTGTGACTTCAATCAGATGCTTGATCTGGAGGCCCGCTATCCCGATGGTCGTCCTCTTAATATTCACGACTTCCAGCCGGAGGCATTCGTCCAGCGAGACATTGTGACCGGTCGCCATTGCTACGGTTGCACAGCGGGTGCCGGGAGTTCCTGCGGGGGGGCGATCGAGTCATAATCTACCTGAAATACCTCTGGAGAGAGACTTTCAAGAGATTGAGACCCTAGGAATATTGTCCCTTTAGTCGATTTACTCGGAAGCTTTACCAATTTAGCCCGCTAACTTCATGGTTCCTTAACTGACAACCGTTTTTCAGTGGCTATACTGAGTACAGAAACCGAGGGGAACAGCGTTGAACACCGCGACAGCGGGAAGATACGTACTCTAAGGTCGGTGGTTTGGTGGTTGTATATTAAGCTACGTTCTATCTGGTTGGACTATATCTGGTTACGTCATATCTGTCCTTCGGGACGCCTTCTATGTCTACTTTCCTAAAATGCTGACGGGGCCTTATGGCCCAGGATGCATCGGGAATTCTATCTCCAAAATCATTAGGGCTCCTGACTCTGCCAGGGGCCTTATTTGTTTTGGGCTGAGTTTGCTTCTTGCTGAACTTATTTTTGGCCGAACTTGTTTCTAACCAAACCTGTTTCCGGCTAGCTGTTGCGTTGCAACGACCCAACAGCCAAACAACTCATTTCAAACAAACTCGTTTCAAACAAACTCATTTCAAACAACGGATAAAACAATGGAGCTAACCGGACTCGAACCGGTGACACCCTGCATGCCATGCAGGTACTCTACCAACTGAGCTATAGCCCCTTATCGCGCCTACCATCATCTCGTGGTGGGCTGAATTCCGTCAAGGGGTAATTTTTTGTAATTTTGCCTGAGCTAATCAAGACCGCTGGGATTTGAGCCCCTGGAAGGCTGGGCAAACCGTTGAGCGCCATACAGTAACAGCCGCTTCGCCGGACGAATTGGGCTGCAACGGCTTTTCTCAGAAAAATGTGGCACCGTAGAGCTAGAGAATCGGATTCATTTTTCTGTTGTATGGGAGAGCTGCCGTGGCCGCTACGATCGCCCTGATTGCCCACGATCGCAAAAAGAATGATGTCACAGCCTTTGCCCAGCAGCATCGCGCTGTCCTGGCTCGCTATCGCCTCATCGCAACGGGGACGACCGGGCAGCGCATTCAAGATGCCAGTGGCTTGAGCGTCCACTGTTACGCCTCTGGCCCCTTGGGCGGCGACGCTCAAATTGCCGCCGAGGTTGTCGGCGGTCGGGTTTGTGCCGTTTTCTTTCTCATTGACCCGCTCTATGCCCAGCCCCACGAACCCGATATCCAGACGCTGCGTCGAGTGTGCGATGTTCACAACGTCCCTCTGGCAACGAATCTGGCAACTGCTGCATTAATTGTGGATGGCTTGGCCCGTACCCGCGTTGCCCACCTGATTTTTAATCCGGTTTCGGGGCGCGGCAACCCAGATGAGGAGCTGGCGTTGGTGCAGAGCCTGCTCGACCCCCATTTTAATCTTCAGGTGCATTTGACCACGACGACCGATTCCGCCGAACACTTCACTTGCCTAGCCGTGGAGTCCCAAGCTGATCTCATCATTGCCTCCGGGGGAGATGGCACCGTGTCTGCGGTGGCCGGAGAGCTGATTGGCTCGGGGATTGCTCTCGGCATTATTCCGCGCGGCACGGCCAATGCCTTTAGCTCGGCCCTCGGTATTGCTTCGGCGATCGCATTGAGCACCATGCAGATCCGAACTGCTTGCCGAATTATTGCAGAAGGTGAAACCCGCCAAGTTGATGCCGCCTGGTGCAACGGCAAGGGCATGGTGCTACTCGCAGGCATTGGCTTTGAAGCTGAGACGGTCGAAAAAGCCAGCCGCGAGTTTAAGGACCAGTGGGGAGCGTTGGCCTATCTGATGGCGGGATGGCAGCAGCTCAACGAGCAAGAGCTGTTCAAGGCAACGATTGAAATGGATGGCCAGGAAGTGGAGATCGAAGCCGGGGCAATCACCGTCGCCAACGCGGCCCCCCTCACCTCGGTGCTAGCCCAGGGTACGGGGGGCGTCATTTGTGATGATGGCCTACTGGATGTGACGATGATGACGGCGGCTAGCAAGTTCCAAGCGCTGAGTTCATTGATGAACACGCTGGGGGCTGCGCTGATTCGGGTGACCGGCAGCCAGCCGAATGTGAACCATGTGCGCACCGATCGCATCAAAATTTCCACTGAGCCGCCCCAAAAAGTGGTCGTTGACGGAGAGGTCATGGGCATGACGCCCATTGAGGTGGTGTGTGTCCCCAAGGGGCTGACAGTTTTGGTTCCCAAAGTGTAGCCGCGAGGGCAGACCTAGGCGGCGGGATACACGAGGACAGAACCGGAACGCATGGGGGTGAGAATAACTTGAGACTGATCGAGACTGGCCGAGACTGGCTGAACGTTACTGATACTTACCTTTTTGATCGGTCTTTTTGACGTCTGAGAGATTCCAAAAAGCCTCTGAAACCGAGTAGCCGAAGAAGACCTCAGCGACCTTAAGTGGGATGTACACCCCTGCGCCTAGGACGAGGATGAGTCCAGCAACACCAACAATGCTTTGCAAGGTGGAGTTGGTGCGATCGCCAGCACCTGAGTGATTACGCATAAAAATCGAGCAACTCTAGGTTGCTGCCTCCTAAGATGTACGTGAATAGACTTAGGATAATCCCAATTTTCGGTTTTGGACTGGGATACGCAGGAAGTTTATCTGATCTACCAGGGCAATTCGCTGCCGTCCCAGGACAGAAATTGACCCGTTTCTCCTGGCTCGATCTGGCTCAACACCTTCCAGAGTTGCTGCACGGTGCGATCGATCGTAAACAATTTTTCGGGGGGCACATTGCGCTGGAATGGCTGGGATAATCGGGTGTCTGTGGTACCGGGATGGAGCAAAATGACCTGGGTGTTGGGACAGCGCCGCGCATATTCTAGAGCGGCGGTTTTCATCAGCATGTTCAGCGCCGCCTTGGAGGCCCGGTAGCCGTACCAGCCACCTAACTGATTGTCGCCGATACTACCGACCTTGGCAGAAATCGTCGCAAAAATGCTGGGTTCTTCGTGGCGAAACACCGCCATAAGATGCTTGGCCAACAATCCTGCACCAATCGCGTTGACCTCGAAATAGCGCAGCAGCTGGTCTTTGTTGAGCGATCGCAAACTCTTCTCCGGCTGAAACTGATGATCATGCAACATCCCCACACAATAAATTGCCACATGCAGCTTGTCTCCAGCGGCTTGGATGTGCTGAATGCCAGACTCAATCTGCGCTTCATCGGTTACATCCATTTTGAGCAAAACCAGGCGATCGCCCCCCCACTGGGACAGCGCCATCAAGGCCTGGGCCGTTTCGGGCTTGCGGTAGGTCGCGTAGATCTTGGCGATCGCGGTGTCTTCCAGCAGCAGCTTGACAAACCCTAGGCCAATGCCCTGGCTTGCACCCACGACAAGGGCAGTTGCTGGAGCAGTTCTGTCAATTTTAAATTTAGTCTGAAATTGAGTTTGGGTTATATTCTGGGGCATGTTCTGGGGCATGTTCTGGGGCACGGAAAAGATTGCTCGGTTGAGTGGGAAACACAGCAGCTTGGTCTGCGGCTTGGGTTTGTATTTAGGTTTGTATTTAGGTTTGTATTAGAGTAACCGAATCCCCCATCCGTAGGGGAGACCGCATAGAGCCCAGGAGCCCAAATGAGTCGAGGAGCTTAGAGTGTTGATGAATCCTTCCGATCACCGTGCAACTCACATCGGCAAGCGCCAAGGCCTCGCCCCCAGCCTGCCCCAGTTTATCGACTCGCTTCAGTATGTTCCTTGGTTCAGGAATTTGGGGCGGTCTAACGCTCGCGATCGCCAGGTGAAGCGCATTCGCCGTTGGCAAGAATGGCAAGGGCCAGAAGCAGGCTATGGCGATTGGTTCGGGCGTTTTCCGGCGCTGGTGCGAGAGCAGATGGAGGCAGACTATCCAACACGGCAAGCGGAGTTGAATCAAACCTGGAATCGGATTGAACTGAACGTGATCGAACTTGCGATTCCCCATGTGCCCGATTATGACGCGGAACAGGATGCTTGGTATGGGCCGACGGCCTGTGTGTGGCAAGCGGGTTATAACGCGGCGCTGGTGGGGTGTCATCTTCAATTGGAGCGTCCTTTGCCAGAACCGATCGCAGACCAATGGGACTGGCTGCTCGAGGGGCATTGGCCCTGTGACTATGCCGAAGAACCCCTAGGCTATTGGACATCTTTGATTGATGTTCCGGCTTCAAGACTGGTGGTGTTCTGAACTAACTCGATGCCTGAGTCAACCCGATGCCTGAGTCAACCCGATGACAGAGAAGGCCCACTATTCGACAGTCCGATCGCCGAACACATTCAGTGAATTCTCTGATCTGAGGATTGACGGATCGAACCACAACAGTCAATGCTGAAACTGCCAAGGCCAAGGATTTTATAAAAAAGAGGCAAGAGAGGACACAGTATGGTCAAGACAGTCTTAATCACCGGCGCATCCAGCGGCATTGGCGCAGCAGCTGTCAGGCTGTTTCAGTCCCAAGGTTGGAATGTGGCAGCAACCATGCGATCGCCAGACAAAGCCCCCGAACTTGCCCAGCTGGAGCGCGTCATCTGTCCGCGACTGGATGTGAATGACCCAGCCTCGATTCCGGCCGCGATCGCCCAAACCCTCGACCAATTTGGCAGCATTGATGTGCTGGTCAACAATGCGGGTTACGCCCTGCTCGGCCCCTTCGAAGCCACCGATCCCGAGCAAATCCGCCAACAGTTTAATACCAACGTCTTTGGCCTGATGGAGGTGACGCGGGCGATTTTGCCGCACTTTCGCGATCGAAAAGCAGGCATTTTGATCAACATCGCCTCCATCGGTGGTCAAATGACCTTTCCGCTCTACAGCAGTTACCACGGCACCAAGTGGGCTGTGGAAGGCTTTTCCGAGTCGCTTCAGTATGAACTAGAAGAATTCAATATTCGAGTCAAAATCATCGAACCGGGGCCGATTAAAACTGACTTTTATGGACGCTCTGAAGATGTGGCCCAAAAGGAAGGCCTGACCGCCTACGATGACCTAGTCAAGAAGGTCGTGCCCAACCTCAAGCGTGCCGGTGCAACCGGTTCTCCCCCAGAGGTGACCGCCCGCGTTATCTACAAAGCGGCCACAGACGGCAGCTCCAAGCTGCGCTACCCTGCCGGGGGCAATGCGGGCCTGTTGTTGTTTGCCCGACGTTTTAGTCTGGAACGGGGCTGGAGAAGGGGCATTCGCTGGGTCACCATGCGCTAGGGCTAGACCCATCACGCCTCTTGGAGAAGAGAATGGATACAGGCTAATGACCGCAGGGGGTCGTTCTATTGGGTAGAGGACAGAGAATAATTTAGCCAGCTCAAACCCTCTATTCTGCGTAGGTCCGCAGCCTAATATATTTCTCTCTCCTATGCCTAATCACAGGACCCTCTGTCGGGTGCGAGAAGTTTTCTTGCTCCGTTTCGGAAAGTCAAGAGTTTTTCTGCAACATCGTTTCGTTTGCGGAAATCCTGAAGGGAGCTCAGCAGCAAAAAGCACAGCGACTGGCCAAGATTTTGTGATTTTTTAATCCCGATCTCAGTAAATTTTGCCAGAATAGAGAAGTTGGGTTCAATGTGATGCGGGCTCTAACGATGACTGAGCCTATGAGTGAGGGGATTGAGCAGATGAATATAAGTACGCTTGAACTAAAGTTTTTGCTGAAGCTGCTGGGGTTGCCGGGGTATCGGGGTCCAATGAATGAGAAGCTCACTCCTGGTGAAGGTAAGGGGGCGGCGGCGGTCCGAGATAACGCCTGTCGATCGCTCTGTAGCAAAGGAATTGTGGCCTATCGAGACGAAATTAAGGGATTTTCAATCACACCCACGGGAAAGGAACTGCTCAAGCAAGATACAGCAGTCTTGCCAATTAGTCCTGAGGAATTGAAGGTTCTAGAAGCGGCGAAGAGCTGCAATCGTGTGACACCCGGAAATATCAGTAAAACCGTGCCGAGCGATCGCCGTCAGGCTCTCATTCGTTCCTTGAGCGATCGGGGTTTGCTGAAGGTGAGCGATCGCGACATCAAACTTGCCGAAGCTTGGCTAACTTCTCAAGGCAAGAACTTTATTCGTCAACAGTACTCCCCAGGAGAGAATCCAAAGGCTAAGAATCAGCAAATCAAAGGTTTTAGCATGGCTGATCTCGGTCATCTACTTGACTTGCTTCGGCAACCAGAAGTACAGCCTTTGGTAAAATCTAGCCAAGAAGATGAGAATGGTACCGCCGGGGCGACTAGCGTTGCTGAAATTCTGGAGGTGATTGCACGGCTCAACCGCCAGTACGATGCCGATAACTATCTGCCAATTTTCTATTTGCGGGAACAAGTTGCCTTAGAAAGAGAAGAACTCGATCGCATCCTCTACCAACTCCAGAACGATAACAAAATTGAGCTGGATACTCTACAGGAAGCCATCAACTATAGCGAAAGTCAAATTTCTGCAGGTATTCCTCAGCCTATTGGAGGGCCACTCTTTTTCATTAGCTTAAGCGGCATTAAACCTGCGTGATTGCGATCGCCCCGCCCCGATCTTCTGAACATTTTATCGAGTAAACATCTACACGCCTACGCCGCTCTATCGCCATGGCTTCCAGCAAAGACGTCAGGTCTCCGATTGAGACAGTCATTGTCCGTAACATCAATCCCTTCGATCCCAGCACCTTCAAACCAGGTAACTTTTGGCAGGAGGACTATCAGACAGCCGTCGAAGTTTCCTCTATTCATCAAGATGTATTAGAGCGAATAGAAGCGTTGGTGCAGCAGATCGGGCGCGATCGCATCACTCGCACGGTTCTGCTTCAAGGGGCTAGTGGCTCTGGAAAAAGCCACCTCCTCAGCCGAATGAAGCAGCGGCTGAACACCCAAGCGTTCTTTGCATACATTGGTCCTTGGCCTGACAATAACTATATTTGGCGACACACACTGCGCCAAACTGTTGATAGCTTAGTAGAGATCCCCGCGAACGAAACCGAATCTCAACTACTACTGTGGCTCAATCGTCTACTCACACAACAAAAGCAAAAAAAGTCTAATTGGCTCTCCAGCGATCGCAGGAACTTTGTCAGTACGATGAAGACTGCCTATCCGAGTGGACTTTATAACAGCACAGATTTTTTGGCGTTCTCTATGCCCTTACCCAGCCAGAACTGCGGGGGACGGCCTGTGACTGGTTGAGGGGTGATGATCTTAGTGAAGACGAATTAAAGGAGTTGAACATTAGGCGCTCAGTCGAATCTGAGGATGCTGCTCAAAAAATTCTAAGTAACTTTGGCCGTATTGCCAAAGACACCCAGCCTATCGTGCTGTGCTTTGACAATCTTGATGCTATTCCCAAACGGAATGATAAGTCTGACTTACAACCACTGATGAATGTTAATACGACTATTCATAACGAAAGGCTGAAGAATTTTCTGGTTTTAATCAGCGTGATTAGCGATACTTGGAGATCTGCCAAGAAAAATATTCAGCCAGCAGATCTAGCTGGCATTGGCGAGCAGATTGATCTCAAACCTATTTCTTTAGACCAAGCAGAAGCAATTTGGGCTTCGCGGCTGCATCCGCTGCATCAGCTAGCTAAACCAAAGCCAGAGAGCGCGATCGCTCCTCTCACTCGTGACTGGCTCGAAGCTCAATTTCCTGGTGGCAAAACTCTACCACGCACGACCCTAATGCTAGGGAAAGAGCTGCTCGAATATTTCAAAAAGTATCACGTGCTCCTCAAACTCCCTGAAAATGCTTCAGGCACACAGCCGCCGAACGGAGCAGGAGCCAGTGACGAAGCTCAATTCAAGCTGATTTGGGATAAAGAATTTGAGAAAACGAAGCAGCGAGTCACTCGGTTACGACAGTTTTCATCACCAGAGTTAATCCAGCGATTGCGAGAATCACTAGAGGCGCTTGATGTAAAGCAGGTGAAAACATCATTTTTGAGTCGTTCTACTTATGCAGCTAATTCCCTTAGCTTTCATAACGCAGAAAATATTGGTGCAGAAAATATTGGTGTTGTCTGGACTGAAGAAAGTAACATGAGCACTTTCTATCATGTAATGAACGCCTGCAGAAATGTAATCAAGCAGCAGCTTTGTACAGAGCTTTTTCTCATTCGAGCTGAGAACGTCGGTAAACCCAAAAGTAGGGGAAATCAGATTTATCAGCAGCTATTTATTCAAGATACACATATCAAACCAAATCTAGATTCAATCTATTTTTTAGAGACATATCACAGCCTCGTTAATTCAGCTTGTTCTCGTGAACTGGTTGTAGGTCAACGTGCCGTCAGTTTGAAGGAGTTGCAGGCGATTGTTCGAGAAACACGAGTTTTAAAAGACTGCCCTGTTCTACAAGAACTTCTTGGCGATAGGAGAACAGATGGAGAAAATTCAAAAAAAGGGAAGGGAAGCAAATTGTCGAAATCACGGTCAGATCAGACACTCGATAAGATTTTAAATCATATTGTCAATATTATCGAAACTCAGAACATTTTGGGTCGATTGGTTTTGTTTCAGAACGTAAAAGAGAAATTCAACCAAATCTCCGAAGATGATTTTGATCAAATTCTCACGCAAGCTTGCAAAACGGGAAAGATACAGGTTGTGAATCCTGATGCCAAACTAGAAGAACAACTCATCTGCCTTGTCCCTTCATGACTTCCTCCCTCAGCGTCACCAAAATCCGCGTCGCCTTCGAGTGCCCCCGACTCTTCTACCTCGGAGAGCAATTTGGTAGTCCCACAATGTTTCAACCCAAGGACACAGTCACAGGCATTGGCCAAGCCTTCCACAAGCTCTGTGAAACATCCGTCGAGCTAATCCTCAAAAATGCTGAGTTTCAGGCACTATTCAAACCCCAAAACCTTGAAGCTCAGACCACCGCCCAAGAGCTTGAGAGACTACTGTATAGACATGCCTTTTACCCACAGCTTCTACAAGTTGTGCAGTCAGATCCCAAGAAAGTTGCGGCCTATCAAAAACTTTGGCAAGGGCTCACCGGACTGATTCAACATTGGGGCAAACTCCTCGCCAGCAACCGCCAGTTTTGCAACACCACCAACGTCGCCTCCCGCACCTTCCTCGCCAAAGAACTCAAACTCTCCCATACCTTCACCCTGCCTAACGGCACACAACAGCTCGTCCAAGGGCGCTTTGATAGCCTAATTTACGACTTCTCCCAACAACGCCTCTGCGTCGCCGACTACAAAACCTACCAAACCCAAGACGCCTCCGCCACCCTCGCCCAAGTTGCCCTATATGGCTACATGCTGCGGCAAAAAGTCGGCGTCCCGATCGACTCCGCTGTTTACAGCGTGCTGCCCGACTGGAAAGAACAAAGTTTCCAATGGGATCAACTAGAATCCACCGTTCATCAGCTCATCCCCCAACGGCTCCAGCAAATGCAAACCTGGCTGCAATGGCAACCCGGCCAGCCCAACCCCGTCCCGCCTACCGCCCAACCCTCCCTCTGCGGCATCTGTCCCAAACGCAGTAAATGCCGAGAAATGTTCGGAGCCACCGCCGCCGACCTCGCCCCAGACCCAATTCCCCAACCCAATCCCCCAGTAATCCCAACCCAACCCAATCCCAAAACCGTAGGGACGAACAGCCGTTCGTCCAACCCCAGCCCATCGCCCAACCCCGTTTCACCCCACCCCAATCCCAGCATCACCGATGAAACTGCAACCCAACTGATCCAAGTGCTGAGCGCCTTCAACATCGGCGTAGACTACGCGGGCTCAGCCATCGGCCCCGCCTTCATCCGCGTCAAACTTAAACCCCACCTCGGCGTCAGAGTTGCCTCCGTCCTGAAATTTGCCGACGATCTACGGGTCCAAATGGGACTACATAATGCTCCCATGATTGCCCCTCAAGCCGGTTATCTTAGCGTAGACTTGCCCCGACCCGATCGCCAAACCGCCCATTTTCAAGACTACATTCAGCGCCAAAACACCCCGCCCACCGAGCCGGTTAAGATTGCGATCGGTGTTAACCTGGATGGTCATCTTATTGAAGCCGACCTATCCGATCCCAACACCTGCCACTTTTTAGTCGGAGGCACAACTGGCAGTGGTAAAAGCGAATTTTTGCGATCGCTCCTCCTCAGCTTGCTGGTTCGCCACAGCCCAGACCAGCTCAAAATTGTGCTCGTTGACCCAAAACGCGTTACCTACCCAGAATTCGAAACGATTCCCTGGCTCTATCGCCCCGTAGTCAAAGACACTGAAGATGCCATTGACCTGATGGAAGGGCTTGTGGCAGAAATGGAACAGCGCTACCAAAAATTCGAACGCAGTCAATGCCCGGATATTGCTGCCTATAACCGCAAGTTTAATCAGACCGCCCAGGTCTTGCCACGTATTGTTTGTATCTTCGATGAATATGCGGACTTCATGGCTGAAAAGACAAGCAAAACGGCGATCGAACAAAGCGTCAAACGCCTCGGTGCCATGGCGCGGGCTGCGGGCATTCACCTCATCATTGCCACTCAGCGTCCAGAAGCCAGTATCGTCACGCCCTTAATCCGTTCCAATTTACCAGGGCGGGTGGCGCTGCGCACGGCCAGCGAAGGCGACTCCAGTATCATTTTGGGTGCGAAAGAAGGCGCGGCAGCTCAGCTGTTGGGCAAGGGAGATTTGCTCTACCAACAGTCCGGTCAACAGGTGCGGTTGCAGAGTCTATTTGCTTGTTCTGTAGCAGAAATACTTTGGGTTTAAGCTGTAAAAATTACCAGAATCCAAGTACGATCGCGAGGGGTAAGCGCTTTTCTGAAGCGACAACAGCGTGGCCAAGCGGAATAATACGATTGCTGATACATTCCCACTGCTGCTGATACATTCCCACTGCGATCGCGTCAGAATCAACGCTACGGTGTCTTGCGAGTTTTGAAACAGATTGGCGATCGCACCACCCAGGCCACTCTCCCGGTGGCATCACCTTCGGCTCTATTTGGAGAACACGGCATCTTCGAAGGCTTTGTGTGGCTGTACTAACTTAGTTTACGTTTTTAGGAATTTTGCGCGAAAAGTTCGGCCTAGGGCTTGTCTTTTGGGTCAACAGCGTGCACGGTGGAGAGTAAATCTGTGTGCTCCGCTGCGCTAAAAACAACTCCTCACCTGAAAAGTCTACGGGACTTATGGAACCAGAAACTGCTACTCGCGATTCGGCTCCGGTCGGGCCCAGTTCTGGCCCAGCCAGTGCCGTACAATCCAGCCTAGATGGCTTCATCCGCGAGAACACGGGGAAACTGTCCTCCTCACGTCTTTTAATTCTGCTTTGGGGCGGCGGCGTCTTCCTGATTTGGGCCGTTTCCAGCCTAAGAGCAGAAATGCTGCAACCCATCCCTGAATCGGTGATTACCGTGGTGGGTGTGTTAATTGGTGCGAAGACCGTCCAGCGGTTTGGAGAGTGACGGTTGTTTGTCTACGGTCGTTTGTCTTTGGAAACCCCTTGTTTTGAGGCCGCCATGTTTCCCTATCAAGATCCCGCTGGCAGCGATCTGCTCCAACGTCTGGGTGCTCTAGATGCCTATCGCAGTAAAATTCAAACTCGCTACGATGCCGCTGGACGCGAGCCGAATACTCGCTTTGTCCCGATCGAGCATCTCAGTGGTTCATCAAGTCGTTTGCGCGCTGGCATTACGCCAACCGTGGCGACGATTCCCTGGAACGCCTTTCCGCGATCGCGCACCAGCACCCGCGACGATCGCCTCGACGGTCGAGCTGAGGCGAATTTGCAAGAAGAATATGTCGAGTGGGATTTGCAGTTTCGTGTTGGCGGAGGGGGTAATCAAAGCGGCATTGAGAACATTGTGTTTACCACGGAATTTCCGGAGTATTTTGAGGCGCTAGCCGATGTGAGCTTTGAGGCCTTAGTCACGGCGGTCAAAAGCGTGATTCCCGGTGCGAATCCGACGGTGTCGGAGCTGTTGGGGATCGAGCGCCCCCTCGCGCCTCTGCTCGCCGATGGCGTCGTCGGCCCGGCCACTTGGGCGATGCTCAACCAGGTCACGGGCCTTGCCGGTCGCTCCGCTGAACAGCCTGTATTGCGCCGAGGTGCCCAGGGAGAAGCTGCTGCACAGTTACAGGTGCGGTTAAAGCGATTAAATTTGATCGGTACTGTTGACGGTGACTTTGGCCCTGCTACCGAAGCAGCCGTCAAAAAGGCCCAGGCACGCTACACCGGTGGCGGTCGTGTCTTCCGCCAAAATCTCAACAAAAATCCCTGGAACAACGGCAAAAAAGGGATTCTCTGCCTAGCCCAGCAGTTCAACACCCTACCGTTTTTGTTCGAGTTGGTGTCCCAGTGCAGCGTGCCTCGTCCCCAAATTCGCCCTCAGCAAGTCTGCGCAACCCAGGGCGTCAACTGTGTGCCCAGTCGAAGCTCTGACCCGAATGTTTGTGTAGCGGCCCAGAATCAGGCCTTGCTGGGTCGAGCCCTCAGTCTGCGGGATCCGGCTAGGATCCGGATTTTGGAACTCCAGGGCATCTGGCGGCTGAATGGGGAGCGGGTTGATGTGAATGTCGCCCCCACGGGTGGCCGTCAGACCCCAGCCATCTGGAGCCTCAGCCGAGGCGAACAGCGGGCCGTGTTGCGCAATTTGCCCGGCCTCACCCTGGACGGAGCACCGATTACCTCCGGGGCTCAGGTGGCGCGGAAGGTACAAGTGGGCGCTGATATTTTAGTTGTTCCAACATCTGGATTGAAAGTCTAAGGTCTCGATCGCATTTCGGTTCAGCTCAAGTCATGGGGAAATTATGGGAATGAAGTTACCGTTCAAGTTGCTGTTCAAGTTACCGTTCAAGAGAATAGGTTTTAATCGGGGGGCGATCGCCCGCAGCCTCATCGCTCTCCTCCTCCTCTGCTGTGTCAGCTTGATTCAGACGCCCAGGGCTCTGGCTCAAACCACACCACTGGTACTCTTCAAGCAAGCACTCGAAGGTGGCCCCGTAGATCCCCTAAATCCTGGAGATTTGAGCCAACTCAAGGATCCACTGTTCAATCTGGTGCTCAAGGATAATCCAGCAACCAGCTATGACGCTGTCATTGGACGACTGAAGCCCAAGGAGCAAGAGGTGTTTGTGGTTGACGAACATATTGTCGATCGCGCACCCAAGGTTAACGGTTTCCCTGCCGAACGTCGTGCCGTGGTGACCTTTAAGGGTGAGACCGCAGGCAATACCCTTGACCAAAATGTGTTTCTCTCCGTCAACTTTAACTCCGCAAAGTTCCCCAGCTCCAGTTCCATTGAAGCCATGGCATGGGATGAAACCGCCGGGGTATTTAACTATTATAAATTCAATCGATCGGGTACAGAAGCCACGCCCAGCTGGAAGTTTCGCGGTAGCTCCAAGGATGCAGATGTGCTCTCCACTGCAGCGCGCCGTAGCACCTGCATGGAATGCCACATCAACGGTGGCCCGGTGATGAAAGAGTTGATTTTGCCTTGGAATAATTGGCATTCCTTCAGCGATTTTGTCAGGTATTTACAGCCACCGGTTGCCGGTGAAGCCGTGCCGTCGGGCACTTGGCCGGTGCGATCGCCCCCAATAGTCCCCTCAAAAACCTAGCCGGAGCCGAAACCCTAGAAACTGCGATCATGTTTCCTGCGATCGAGCGCTTCAACGATCGCCGCCTCAAGACCCTACTCAGCAGCAGTACGATCAGCAATACCACGATTACCAACGTCAAGCGACTGCTCAAACCGCTGTTTGTCACAACAGAATTTAATCTCATCAGCAGTGGCAGCCTCTCCAGCAGCCACCCCTTTGCCCAAACTTCGACCTCGACACCCCAGAATGTTGATATTCCAACGAGCTTTTTTGTCAATTCGAGTCTTTTGGGGCAGAGCCTAGGGCTATTCGAAAACTTGGACTTCAGTTTTGCCAATCTAGACGGCAGTGCCTACCAGGAACTGGTGCGCCACAGCGAGACCAAACTGAATGACAAGGTACCTGGGGATGCAAACTTTGCTTGGTTCACACCCGAAGCTAGCTTTATCGACAACAACTGGGTTCAAAAGTTGATCGAGCGTCAAATTTTGCCCGTGCGGTTTGTGGCAGCAGCGCTGTCGGTGGATCTGGAAAATCCAGTGTTCTCCAAAGATCGAGCCCGACTCTGGGAAGCCAGCAATATCCTGCCCAGTCAGTTTAAAATCGGTGCGAGCCATGACCTGATCGCCCAAACGATTCGTAATTTGGAAGCGCTCAAACCCAGCAGCAGCTCTCCCGAGGGCCAGTTCTTGGCGGCGCTGCGCAGTCCTGACCCAGTGGCCTTTTTGCGCACCAAGCTCAACGCCTACAATCAGCGAGAAAGGAACCGCTTTGCCAGTGCCCAAACCCGTCCGCTGGAGACGGCTCGGCTCTATCGAAAATTGCTGGAGCGGCGGCAGGCGGTGTTGGCAAGTGCGGATCTGGCCCGGTTGGATGAAACCGGCGGTCGGTTGCTACTGCCCCTTGGCAACATCACCAAGCTGCCGAACCAGGTCAACGACATCCTGACCCGTCCAACGCTGGCTCGAGGTGACAAAGGCGAGTCTGTGAAGCAATTGCAGCAACTTCTGCAAAAGCTGGGTTTGCTCAGCGGCACTGCCGATGGCGACTTCGGCGGCGGCACCCAACAGGCCGTGATTGCAGCCCAGCGACAGTTGGGCCTGACGGCGGATGGCGTGGTCGGGCCTGCGACTTGGGTGGCGCTGGAAAAGGCAGCGGCCAAGCCACCTGCTAAGCCTCCCGCGCAACCGCTGACCAATCAGCCCACCCTGCGCCAGGGCGATCGAGGTGAGGCCGTTGTTCGCCTCCAAAAGCTGCTGGGAGTCACCCCAGCCGATGGCGACTTCGGCCCAGCCACCCACACAGCCGTAATTCGGGCTCAGCGGCAGGCGGGCCTGAGCCCAGATGGTGTAGTTGGCCCCGCAACCTGGGCTGCGTTGAAAGCCTAGGTGATCCCTTTGGCATGGGGCATTTGAGCGGGGAATTGGCGTAGGGAATTGGCGTGGGAAATTGGAGTGGGAATTGGAGTGGGAATTGGAGTGGGAATTGGCGTGGGAATGGCGTGGGAATTGGCGTGGGAAATTCCCATGGGGGTCGATCGCCCAATCGGTTAAGGCTTTCCCCCCCGTCGCCGCCTTGGCCTTTGTAAGGAGAATAGGGCCAAACCTGCTCAATGCGGAGGCTCCCCGTGCATCTCTCGACTCAACTCAAGGTATTGTCACCCGTTCGTGCTTTCTCGAGTGCTTTTTCAAGTGCTTTTTCAAGTGCTTTTTCAAGTGCTTTCTCGATCGCGATCGCCAGCGCCTTCTCTGCCAGTACCTTCTCCCTGGCCCTCCTCCCCGCAACGACGGCATCCGCCCAAACCGTTCCGCTCAAGGTTGAACCCTATCGCGCCAAAGACAGTTCCCCTCGTCGGGTCGTTGCTAATACAGCTCCTCAGACCCGATCGGTTTGGAATGCCGTGGACGTCGCGGATGGCGGCTTTCAGATTTTGTTGCCCGGTGAGATCGATCGCAAGGTCAATTTGCTACAAGTGGACGGCAAGCCCATCGAGCAAACCCTTTTGCTTGCCACCCAAACGCAACATGACGCCTTTTACATGGTGGCTTGGTCAGATCTTTCCGTGCAAGACCCGCTCAGCGAAGCCGAGCGGGCCAAAATCCTAGACAGTACCAAAGCGAGCTTTCTGCGTAGTTTTCGAGGCAACCTGACCGAGCAAATTCGGCTGAAACTGGCTGGGAACAGCGGTATGCAGTACAGCATGACCAGTCGGGTGCGGGGCAATCCATTTACGATTACCAGCCGCAGCTACGTGGTCGGCACCCGACTGTACCAGGTGCTGGCGGCGATTCCCCAGCGGGTTGAGCCCTATTTGATCGGCAGCACCAACGGCTTTTTGCGATCGTTCCAACTGCGACCGATCGAGCCAGCCCAGGTATCGGCCCAGTTAAACCAGATCCCGACTCCGATGCCCGTTTCCTGGGATCGCAGGGGGTCATGAGACGTTTTGGGGCTGCGCGGGAACCTTAAATTTATCTCCAGAGAATTTAGAGGATTCGCTGTGCATTCTTCCACTTTCAAGCTTTCGGACAGACTCTGGGTCTGGCTGGCGCTGACGCTGACCCTCGGCGGTGCGGTTTCGCTGCGGGTGCCGCCGTCGGCAATGGCTCAGACTGGGTCGGTGTGGCGATCGCTCCAAACCCAAGAGGGGCATTTCAGCATTTTGATGCCGGGAGAGAGCGATCGCACCACCCAGTCTGTCCGCATCCTGGGCCGATCTGCTACGAAAATTAGCCTGAGCGCGACGCAGTGGCAGCACGGCGCTCGCTACCAAGTCAGCTGGATTGATCTACCAAACTCGCTCCGGAAGCGGGGCGATCGCCAACGAACGTTGCTTTTTGAGGACACACTTACTCAACTGGCACAGGAGTTGGATGGCCAACTGCTCCAGGAAACCGATCTGACCTTGGCAGGTCACCCAGGCAAACAATACCGGCTGAGCCATTGGGTCGAGGGCGAGGCTTACGTGGTCACGAGTCGGGCGTTTTGGGTGGGGCCTCGTTTTTTCCAGATTTCTGTTGCGCTGCCAGAGCGCTTTGCTCCAGGACTGGAGGGCAGTACCCAGGGATTTCTCAAGTCCTTTCGGATACGGTAGCGTGCCTTGCTTGGGGGCCTGTTAGCTTCATTGGTGAAGTCTGTTGCATAGTCTAACTCGCCTGCGCTTGCTCTTGTCGCCGACTGCAAATCAATTCGTCGGCCAAGCTAATACCAGGGGCCAGTTCCTTGAAGATGCCTTTTAAGACTTGAATCTGGGTTTGAAGGCGCGCGATACGGAGGTTTCCGTCGGGTTCGAGGATGAGGATTAATCGATCGCCGGGGTGCCAGTCGAGGCTGGCGCAAACGCTATCGCGTAGTGTTATTTGGCCTGCTTCTTGAAGTTCGATTGGATGAGATTGGAGGGGAGGGTTCAGCATGATATTTGATGGACATCGGTGGTGGTGGCTTGTGGGAGGGTGACGTGGGTGATCATGGGTGTCTGCGTTCCAGGGATGGGGAGATGGTCGCGGTTTCTATTGTATTGCGATCGCCTGTATCGCGATCGCCCCTAAGGCTGCTGGGGCCGGGGCAAATGCGAGGGGGTACAAAATTATTGGCGAAGTTGAAGATAAAGGGCAAGCCGAAGAAATCTTCTCCGGGGCAAAAATCCCTGTGGGATGAATGGGATGCACCGTTGGAGGAGATCGAACGGGTGGCGGAAAAATTTGTGCTGGCAAATTGTTTTAATCCGGACTATGCCAGACTTCAATTTCGTTATTCACCATAATTAAAGAATAAGTTGCTACTGGTTGATGGTTCCAGGTAACGAATTTTTGAAAGGGTTGATTTAATCTCAGAATAGCAACCTGATAAATCCTTAAAAACGCTAGGACTTTCTCGTGCTATATTTCACAGGTCTCTACGCGTGAGAAGAGACACCATGCAAACATCACCCACCCCGCCCTCGCATCCCACCCTACACCCATCACATAAATAGGTAATTCTCCTTGAGAAGAAAGAGAAGGGTCGAATCTAAGATCTGAATAGTCCACGTATGTAGTTATTTGATTCTTCCAGCCTACTCTAACGCAAAATTGATCCCAGTTTTTGAGAGAGATTGTGGGGCTGCCGCAGTCCTCCCAAATCTTTTTCTGAACGCTAAATCCAAAATGACCGCCACTGGCCGTCACCCAGAGTTGGTCAATGGTTTTGAGATCTTTGCAGGGAAAAATCTTGAGGCTTGCAGCATCAAGCCAGCCGTCACTGACTCGATTGGCGGCCTTCAGCATAACTTGAAGGGTCTCTTGGTCGGCTTCTCGCCATTGGCCAGCCTTGAGCAGGTCGCGCAGCTTGCGGTAGTCCACGCCCTTTTCGGAATCAAGGGCGATGGCATCAAGGGGATGCTGGGCTGGTGGTTTGGGAGTTGTGGGTTTGGGGGCTGGTGGTTTGGCTGCGGGAGCTTTGGGAGCCGGGGGTTGCGGGGCCGGGGATTTGGGCACAGATTGATTGCCAGACGGGGGCTCCGGCTTTGATCCCCCTAAATTTCCCTTGGGAAGGGGGACTTCAGTCACAGGCATTGAGCTAGATTTTACCGGCGTTGTCGCAGCTTGCCGTAACTTTACCTTCAGTTCAACAATCTCATCTAGCGCCTCAGGATCCAATCCCCGACTGGCAATATTCACCCGTAACCAACACTGCAGCGCCAATCGAAAATCACCCGCTTTCTCCGCTCGAAATGCATCCATTTTTAGCGCATTCAAATCCTCCGGACGCGAATGCTGCGGCATCAAAATCAAGTTGGATTTATTGATCGGTTCCGCGATCGAATAGGGAACCTGATTCACCCTTTCCCCCCAATAATCTCGCACCACTTCCGGCACCCGCCGCTTCAAATACTCATCCAACCGCGCCACCGTCGCACATCCCCCCTGTACGCCCAATCCCTCCAACAACACCTTCGTAAACGCCCCCCGCCCATCGTCCGGCAACTCATAGGAAAACTGATTCGGACTACAGGAAAACAAACTAATCACACCCGTTTGCTTGCACTCCCGCCCCGTCTCATCGCCAATCCCCTTGCCATCCTTCCGCCCAGCATTGCGGCAAGCATCCAACATCATCACCACATTATCCGCCCCGCACCCCCGCAGCCACTCCGACACCTGGGCCGTCGAAATCCCCGACTCTGCGACATCATCCGGATCGCCATCGATCGGCATCAAAAAATCTCGCTCACCATCGCGCATCCCATGACCGCTAAAAAAGAACCAAAAATTATCGCCATCCCCCATAAACGGCTTCGCAAACGTATCCCGCATTACCCGGCGCAAATTGTTGCGCGTCGGCTTCATCGACACCCCATTCACCGCCAGGGCATCCTCCGCAAAGTAATAGACCCGATCGAACCCCACCTCCCGCTCCAGAAACGTCTTCATCGCCCAGGCATCCTGCCTCGCACAACTCAGCGATTGCAAAAACTCGTAATTATTAACCCCAATCACGATCGCCTCGCTCGTCATCCATCCACCCGCTTAAACTTCAACTTAATCGACCCCTTCGCCTCCGCCTTGCCTCCAGCAATCAGCTTTACCTCACCCCCAGCGGTGATCTCGATCGACATTTCCACCTCGTCCAACTTCAGGCTCGACGTCTTGCCCTCAGACTTCGTCGCCGTCAACTGCGCCTGCTGCTCCGCCTGACGAAACAACCGCCCGACCACCTTCAAAAACTGACTCATCCGCTGCTCCAGCTCCGCCACGCTCAGCTTTCTTGCCGCCGCCAACGTCTCTGTCACAACCCCTCGAATATTGCCGCCCTTCTGCCCAGCCCCAGACTCACTGAGCCCATCCCCCTCACTCACCACCACCCACAAAAACTCATCTTGATCGTCCACCATACTCATCCCCCGATCGATGTCCTCCATTATACCGGGGCATTTCCTCACCTCGGAGCAAAATAGACCGCAGTGGCATAACTTCATGGATTCAATCAATCATTGGAATTGGAATTGAAATTTACAGGAAAAGAACCATCCTCAATCCTTCATCCACCTCCTCCTGCAAAGAGTCTGGAAGCCTGCCAACCCGGTCATCTAAAACGGTTTTATCGATCGTGAAAACCTGAGAAACATTGATCACCGAATCCTTCGGCAACCCCACAGCCTGAGCGGGAAGCATCACATTCCCCGGAGCCTCCGCCAATCGAAGATTAGAGGTAATAATCACCACAACGACCGTTTGAACACGACTTTGATTAAAAACATCATCCTGAACAATCAAAACAGGACGACGATTACCCGGCCCTGAGCCCGTAGGTTCGGGCAAACTCGCCCACCAAATTTCACCCCGATACATTACCAATCCTCTTTGGATAGCGTCGTCAATTGCATCTGAGTCAAAACTGAATCAGTCGCAGCAGGCTCTTCTGCATAAAGTTCATTGAGCTTACTGAGAATCCGATCGCGATTGTATTGCCGCAGATAGGACTTCAGCGCCTTTGCATATAGCTCACTTCGCGATAAGCCAAGTCGTTTTGCGAGTGATTCTGCTTCTTTAAAAATTAGATCTGGTAGAGATATGGCTGTTTTCATTGAGACTATAGTTATAACGCTCATCCGCTACAGTTATACCTTAGTTATACCAAGAATGACAACCGATGCAGTCACGTCTCCCTGTCGCCCGACTCTCATCCTAGAGCCGCGCCAACGTCACAGGCCGCAACCACCTCACCGTCGCCTTGATCGGAAGCGAAATGCGCTAGAGATGAAATGTCGATGGGGCAAGGGATAGGTCGATCGAATTCGCGTTTTCGATAGAAAAAATTGGGGAATACTAGAACCACTCAGGTTTCGCATCCGCAGGTTCTAACCGTGAATCTTTCTCCATCTCTCTCTCAATCTCTTTCCCAATCTTTGACGATCGCGATCGCCACGACCCTCCTCTGGAGCGGACTCACGCCCTCAGCGCGATCGGAAACCATCCAAGCCGAAGCCAGCTCCTCTAGCTCCGTTCCCTTCGACAGCATGGCCTACTGGCAGCAGCGCACCGTTTGGCGAACGGTCGAAGTCCCCACAGGCGGTTTTAGCATTTTGATGCCGGAGCAACCCCGCTACTTCACCCAGGGCAGCAGCGATGCTCCGCTGGAGGAACAAAACTTCGTCACGGCGATCGAGTCTAGTTATGGGGCGCTCTACATGGTGGGCTGGAGTGGCGCTCCGAGGGCGATCGCCTGGGATACTGCAGCCCAGGCTGAACTGTTTGAGGATGAACGCCAAGCCTTAATCCACAACTTTGACGGTGAACTCTTGCAAGCTGAGGATGTTGAGATTCGGGGAAATCCGGGCAAAGGCTACAAACTCCTCGGGCAAGTGGACGGTGAGCCGTATGTCATGACCCATCGGTCTTATTTGATGGGCGATCGCCTCTACCAAATCACAGTCGTGGTGCCCGCATCCCGCGCACCGGGGTTCGTTGGCATGGCAGAGGGATTTATCCAATCCTTTCAACCGCTCTGAGCTTCTCAGGTTGCTTCTCAGACTGCTTCTCAGGCTGCCCCAGTTGCCCCCAAGGCCTCAATCACTGCCCCATGTAAAATCCCATTGCTCGCCACAATCCCCGTATTGTTGGCGAGCGTACTTCCCTGGGTAAAGTCCAGGGGATTGCCATGGCGATCGCTCACCTTGCCCCGGCTTCCTCTAGAACGACCACCCCCGCTGCCGTGGTCCCAATATTCCTCCTTGCGGTTGAGGTACTTCCCCCGAAGGTAGCCGCAAATAGAGATCCGC
>JAAUOP010000092.1 GCA_012034805.1 Synechococcales cyanobacterium CRU_2_2
GCGAAAGTCGGGTCCTTTGCGGTGGCGCTGCCGACCGTAAGGCCTGATGGAGCGTCATCCCTTGACGTCGCGCAAGCGATGGTGGAAGGGGCGATTCTGGGCAGTTATCAATTTACCGTCTATCGGAGCGAGGCTGCCTCAGGGCACGACGTCGCGGGGATGAACATTCTCATTCCGAGGAAGGGTCAGTTGCGGCAGGTGACCGAAGGGATTCGGCGCGGCGGCGCCACGGCAGAGGCTACCGTCTTTGTCCGCGACCTCTGTAATCATCCCTCCAACGTCCTGACCCCCACCAGGGTCGCCGACGAAGCGAAGTCCATCGCCAAGCTGAAGGGATCACGATCAAGATCCTCGAGCAGAAAGAGATGGAGCGCTTGGGGATGGGTGCGCTGCTCGGCGTGTCGCAGGGATCACGGCGGCCACCGCGGCTGCTGGCGATGCGCTGGGGATGGCCTTTCAGATCGTCGACGATCTGCTGGATTACGGCGGGGCGGACGCCACCATCGGCAAGAATACCGGCGATGATTTCCGCGAGCGCAAGGTGACGCTGCCGGTGATCAAGGCTCTGGCCCGGGCAGATGCCGAAGAGCGGGATTTCTCGTATACTGCGTCGATGCTTAAGCGTGCCATGGACCTGGTTGATCGTTTCGAGCAGGGAGTTCTCAGCCCGCCGGCTTTCGAGTTCGGCGCGCATCTTTTCAATTTCCGCGCGCTCCTCGTTAAGTTTTTGTTCAGCTTCTGCGAGCGCTTCGGCGCGCAGACGCAGCATCTCTTCACGATCGATTTGAGCCCCGCTGAGCGCGGCCTCCCACTCGATGCGCGCCTCGTCGCCGCGGCCGGCGAGACCATCACGCTGCCCGGCGAACTCTCGCATATCATCTCGGTCGCGGAAGGCGGCGGTGACACGATCATGCTGGAGACCTCTACGGCGAACAACGACAACAACGACAGCAACGACAGCAACGACGGCAACGACGGCAACGATGCGCTGTTCGGCTTGGATGCGGTCTTTCGTTAGCTGAAGCTTGCGAGATTCGACTTGCTCCTTGCCAAGAGCCCCTTTTTGTTCTTGGCGACTTAGATCAATAAGTGCATTTTTCTCGCTGGTAAGAGCGGTAGAGACTTTAATATCGCGATCGGCGAGGAGGCTTTCGGTGGAGATTTGGGCGACGCTTTTCCCTGCAGAGATCGCTTTTTTATCAACGTTCTCCAGAGCCTTTGCGTAAGCCCCTAGGGTCTTTATGGTGCTAAGTCTTGCCTGCTCTAGAGTCTCTGTTGCTCCCCTTTCTCTACTCAGTGACGCAATTTGCTGATCGATCGCGGCAATCCCATTCTCGCGCTCAGCACTGGTCGCTTTCGGGTCGGCCAAGATGTCCTGATAGTCTTGGACTTGCTTGATCACCTCTGCATAAAGCTTGGATTGGTCTTTGATCTTCCCCCGCAGGCCAGCTTCGCCAAGCGTCACAAATTCGGTTTCAATCCGGAGCACCTTGTCAAGCGCGTCGAACCCTAGCGTATCTCGAAGAAAGTCGTCGGCGGCATTGACTGGCTTGAAAGCAACGTTGTCTATAAGGCGCTGGATGCCGTTGAACTCTTTCTCGATTTGCTCTTGTGGCGATAGATCGTCTTTTTTTGGGCTCGTACCGCGTCGATTGCGTAATTCGGCTTGCTTTGCCTCGTATCCTTCCAAGTCTTTTGTGAGCTTCTTGAGTTCGTCCCTTGCCGTTTTGCCGCCAGATGTGATCGCGTCGAAGACGGAGTAAACACCCCACGCCGCCAGGGCTACTCCAACGCCCAAGGCAGCGCCTTTGAGGTTTGCTAGGGCCGCGCCAGCCTGTCGAGCTTTGCTATCTGGGATTAGCTCCAGCGCTCCAAAACTGTCTGCGGTTTGTGCCGCACCTCGCAACCCTCCCAGGAAGTCTCCAGCCGCTTGCTTGGCACCCCCCAGCCCAGCCAAAAGTGAACCCACGTTGATGGCGGCGATCGCCTTGGCCGCATTGAGCGCTCCGGTACCTAGCCCTGTAAAAAATTTGATCGCGCCAGACCCGCCAAGTAAGAGCAAATCTCGCGACATCAAAGCATTGATTGCCGTCAAGCGCTCCATGGCATTGGCAGCCACCTGGGTCGCAACCACACGGCGCAATAGCGCAGCAGCAGCCAATCCCTCTCGAACAATTAACTGACCATTGAGCAGGTTGTAGGCGGCGATCGCCCCGATCGCAAGTGTCGTGGCGGTGGTTAGCGCGACCATGGCCAGGGCCGCGCTCTTGATTGGCCCTGGCACCGATAAAAAGATATTTAGGAGCCCAGTCGCTCCGCGAATCACTGGCTCAATCCCTTTGGCAGCGAACCCGGCTAGTTGCTCCCCGGCTGCCGAGGCTGAACTGGTGAACAGATCTACCGCCCCACTGAGTCCGCCTTGCATCAAGATGGCGGCGCGATCAACAGACCCGGAGAACGCATCCATCTGGCCTGTAATTTGGTTGACTTGATCAACCGTTAGATTGAGGAGTTTCCCAACCGATGCACCGCCTTGGACGCCGAACAAAGAATTCAAGATAAGCTCTTGATCACCTTTGGCAAACCCGTCCAATCCGCCCTTGAGCCTTGGGAGAATCTCTTGTAATGGCAACATTTCACCATTGGCATCTCGCACCTCAATCTTGAGACGATTGAATGCGGCGATCGCCTTTTTGCTACCTCTAGATGTGAGGTCTTGGAGCTCAGTGCTTGCCGAGGCGCTGACCAAACTGATTCGTCGGAGTGTCTCAGCAAGGCCAGTCCCCGCCGCGCTGCCTTTGACGCCAGCGGCAGCGAGTAAGGCTAAGTTGGTGATGGTTTCTTGCTCTGACTGGTTTGTGAGTTTTGCCTGAGCGCCAACGTACTTGAGGGATTCACCCAGCTCATCTACGCCCGTGGCTGACGCGTTGGACGCTGCTGTCAACAAATCGGCTACCCGAGCAGCATTCTGCTGGGTTTTCTCAGTGTCGGCGGAAAACAGGCCAAACTGTCCCAGGGTTGCGCCAATGACCTCGCCCGTTCGCTGGAGTGACTCGCCGCTGGCGACGGACGAATTGACGACGGCGGGGAGGATACCCGCGACCTGCTTGGCGTTAAACCCAGCTTTACCCAATTCTACAGTTGCTTCTGCAATTTCCTTCGACGTCTTCGGGCTACTGATGGCGAGTTTTTCGATCTCGGCTCTGACGAGAGCTACTTCGTTGGAGCTAGCATTGGCGACAACCCCAAAGGTTTTGATTTGGCGATCGAGTTCGGTGAATGAGGTGAACACCTCTCTCGCTTTTGACTTGATTGAGTCAAAGACGTTGTCTAATCCATAAAAACCAACAGCGGCGATGGCGATATTTTTAAGATTACCAACTAGCTGGGCTGTATCAAAGTTGGCACTCAATACCCTTCGTAATCGCTCACTCACCGACCCGTCAGAGCTGGATGGGTCGGTGATGGACTCGATGGATGCATTTAACCGATCGCTGACGTCGTCGAGTCGCGACTCAAACTTGTTTGCTTCTTGTAAAAAGGCTTCATACGCTAGCCGAGAGGATTCGGTGAGATCTTGTCCCTGCCCAGCTCTAGCGATTTCTTGCTCTGCTTCGATCTGCCTTGTCTGTGGTGTTTCGGGGACTGGCTTGATAAGCCCTTGATCCTGGGCTTTATCTGGCAAGGATTGCGAAGCTTTTTCTAGATCGTCTAGCCTGGACGCCAAGGCAGCATCACTTCTTCTTTGTCGCTCTGCGATATCATCCTCGATCTCTAGGATCTTTTCTGCGGATGCTACTCGGGCATTTTGCTGACTAGCTGGAGGAGTTTCGCCACCAGAAACAGGATCACCAGAAAACGCAGGAATTGAGTTAGGTCGAGTAGTACGTCCATCGGGTTTATCTGGCTGTGATAGTTTTGGCGAAATCCGCTCACGAGTCTGCTCTACCCGCAGTTGAGCCGCGCGAAGTGCCGGGGATAAAGCAGAAGCTATTCCTACATTTTGCAGTGTTTTGATTGAGTTCTCAAAGCCTTGAACAAAAAGTAGGCCAATTTTGTAGGCGACCCTTGACGGGCTGGCAATCTGCAGTTCATCCTCCAGCCCCGCGATCGCCGATCCGCCAAGGTATCGCCCCGCAGACTCTGCCAATACTGACCCATCTTCCACGGATTGAGTAAAGCCAGTGGTTAAATTATCTCCTACGCTGGCAAAGCGATCGCGGATTTTTTGAAGTTGAGGAACCGCAGCCATGGCGGAGACGGCACCAGACAGTGGGATGCCAGCGACTGAGGCCGCAGCGTTGCCAACAGCAAAACCTCCAATATCCCCGGTCAAGTCTTTGCCAATATTGTCAGCATTGGCGGCGAACAATCGAGTTGCCGCATCAAAGACCAATACTGCTTGCTGCAATTTTGTGGCCGAGTCAAAGGTTTCGCCCTTCCTGACCTGTTGAAAGCCCTGATATACAGCCTCTCCAACAGTGATGGCGAGTCTCGCGCTCAGCGCCCCTATTAAGTCGCCAGCTAACCCCGCGATCACGCCCTCTCCTCCCGCTGCCCTGGATGCCGCTAGACCAGCAGTGTTAACGGCCAAATCTTTGACGAGCGCTTGACCTTTCTCGGTCTTTACTGCCGCGATTAGTCGATCTGGAGTTAACCTCTCTAGTTGGTTTTTTAGCGTTGTAACTGCTGCCTGTACGCGCTCCTCGGCTGCCGCTAGTTGAGGGTCAAGGTATGCCTTGATTGGCAGGTTCGACAACCCGACAATGCCGCGCTCAAAGCCCTGAGCAAAAAACCTGCCAATCTCTTCGGTAACCTTTGAAGGTGACTGGATTTTTAGCTCTGACTTAAGCTCTGCGACTGTCTTTTTCCCCAGGAATGCGGCCACTTCTGTCGCTCGGTTGATTCCGTCATCAAGCCCACGGCTGAATCCACCAGCTGTGTCGAGGCCCGCTTTTTTCGCTTCTTTGACGACTTTCTCTGCTTGCTTGCCTGAGTTCGTTACATTTGTTCGAGCTGTTTTTGATGCATTGTCAACTCGCTTTGCTGCTGCTGGTGTATCGGCTAGTGCTTTCCCCTCTTGCTGGAGCCTGTTTAGCAGTGACCTAGCTGCTTCGATCTCACCCAGGAGCGCTTGCGCCGCTGAGGTTCTGAGTCGATCTGAGGTCTCTGAATTCCCCGGAATCTCCCCCTTAAGGAGATCCCGAAACAGCTTGCCCAGTCGTTCGATCTCGTCAGCCACCTGCTGCGCCGTGGCCTTGCCATCCTTTAGCGATACAGGCTTCTTGGCTGTCTGAGCTGCTTTTAGGAGTTTCGACGCCTGCCCCTTAAGTCTTGCGAGTTCCGCCCCAATCCCTGTGGTTCGATCTTCTTTTGGTATTGATTGAAGTGCCTGATCGGCATCAGCGATCGCACTCTTAACTATCTCTATCTCGTTTCGCTGTTCTTTTCGGTCGCGGGGAGAAGATGCGGCAAAACTCTTGGAAACTTTGGCGTTTTCAGATAGGTACCGGAGCTTTCTCTTTAGCTCGACGGCTAGGCTTTGTAGGTTAGATTCGTCCGCGTCCGCGCCAGCAATCTCCGGTGGAAGCGACGCCAAAGGTTTGCTATTTGTGGCCTGAATAGGTCCGGCTTTGCTCGCCTCTAAAGCTTTGACCTCAACCGTAATGGCATCTGCGCCGCTGGCAAGCTTGACCGGGTTCACAACCTCAACTTGAGCGGGAGCGGCTTTTGGCTGCGCGACAACAGCAGGCTCGCTGACTGTGACGTGCTCCAGCTCTGGCTTCAGGTTTTGTAGGTCGGCAAGGTTTGGCAATGGCAAAGTTTTTGCTCTGCCGCTTGAGTCAGTTGACGCTGCCCTGTCTCCGTAAGTCGGTCGGCGGCGGCGACAATTTGGTTTCCAGTCAACTTAAGCGATCCTTCAACCGCACCCAGCGCCAAGTTACCAGAGACTAAAGGAGCGGCTGCCGTTCCTATAGCTCCAATGATCTGACCCTCAAGGCCAGTAAAAAGACTGTTAATACTGCCTTGGATTGCGCCAGTGAATCCGCCACTAGCCACAGTCGTTGCGGCCTCGGCGGAAAAGCCTAGATGGCTAGCAATCTGACCAGAAACACCTGAAGAGATCAACGCATTTGCGCCTTCGATCGCAGGGCCAATCACTGGCAGGTGTGATGCGGCAGCAATGCCGATGGCCGGGAGTGCGACATTTTTGACCGCAGCTTTCATGAGCAGTAATGCGGGGAGGGTGCCAAGCATGGCAGCCTCCATCTGCTCCGCACCTCTGTAGACCTTGATTAAGGAGCTTGCCGACTGAACCGTGCCATTGAGTAGTAACTGGCTCCCTCTTTCCACTCTGTTCAGGAGCAATTTACCGGCTGTCTCGCTTGCCGCACTCAGTCCCGCCATGGTGCGCTGCGCTATTTCTGTTTGGGCTGCGTAGCGAATTGCGGATGACGCCACAGATGTGGCAGCTTGAAGTCCGCCGACTACTGTTTGTACACCCTTGCCGACAGCTTGTGCGCCTCGACTGGCGGAAGTCCCGACCGCTTCGACTTGCTCTTTTCGTCTTGCAATCTTTTCGGCGCGGCGACCCTCGATCGCCCGGAAAGACTCGAAGCTGGCTCCGATTGGTGCTGCCTTGACCGCTTCAATAAGTTTCTTTCGACTCTGTGTTTTAGGATTTTCTACGCCAGATGCGGCAGCGATTTCTTGCAGTTCCTTTGTGCTGTAACCGCGCAAAGCCGCGTCCCTAGTAAGCTTGGTCTCTTTCGCGGCAGAGACGACTTCCTCCCTAAATCTGCCAACCCTGTCGGTTAGGGCTTTTAAAGAAATGGCCAACTGAGCTGATATTTCGTCCCCCAGTTCAGCTATCTCGGTAGACGTCAGCTCACCAAGCCTCGACGCCTTGGCGATTAGATCGTCCAAAGAATCCAACTCTGACTGGATGTCAGCAACTGCACTGCTTGATTGCTTATTAACAGGGAGGGGTGAAACACTCCGGATCCCTTCAATCCTCTGGAGTGCACCTCTTACAGCTTGCTCTAACTGAGCGGCAGCCGCTCCACCAGTAAAACCTTGTTCATCCTCGAAACGCCTACGAGCCAAGAAGACTTCTAGACCTTCTCGCGTTGCCTCTAGCGTCCTCTCCGTGAATAGGTAAGCGTCCGCCTCTAGAGCTCTTGCAGCCCTTTGAACTGCAGGATCCCCTGAAACAGCTTTGGTACTGGACTCTACCAGTTTCCCGACCCTGACAGCTTCGTCTGGCGTTGCAGTAGAGATCAACCGCTCAGAGCGAGAAGCGTCTTGCGGAGATAAAGTTCCAAAGCCAAACTGAACAGCGTGACGTAATTCGTGAACAAAAACGTCAATTATCTGATCAATCTCGTCCGCTGACTCAACCAGGTCAAGCCGGTCTATCACCTCTTGGCGCACGGCTACAGTGTTGGTCCGGCGTCGGTATTCGCCGAGCGTGCTTGGATCTAACTTGTCGTCAGCAACAAGTTTTGGGACAGACGCGGAATCGAGAGAAACCCCGGATTCCTTTGCAACCCTTTCGGCGACAAACCTGAGAATATCTTCAGCCTGGGTTGTTTTAAGGCTTGAATCTTTCGGTCTTATTTTTTGCCGGACAGATCTTCCCCCTCCTTCGCTGCCAATTCCTTGGACAGTAATGAGTACGATCTAAGCTGTTGCCGAGCTTCGGCCAATTGCAACCTTGTGGTCTTGAGTCCCTCCTCTCTGACGAGGATCTCATCTTCGTTGGCACGCTTTATCTGGCTCGCTCGCTCCACGAAATTGCGATCTTCTTCACTTAGCTCGCTGGGTCGTGTCGCTCCACTTCTCGCGAGACTTGATCGATTAATTTCTGCGCATCTTTTATCTTTGCTTCGCTCGCCCTAATTGCGTGAACAGTGATCCTTTCGACGCGAGAAAGGCCCTTTACTGCTGCCGCAAGACCTGGCAACGATTCAATAGCCCTCCCTTTTGCGAAATCGCTTTGAGCTTGAAGAGCTTTTGGAGAGGCCAGCTTTTCTGACCTAATCTCAGGTATCCTCTCTCTCAACTCCGACACTTCTTTATCTAGACTCTGTATAAACTCAATTCTTTGCCTCTGAATCTTGGCCAAGCTCCTGATTTGATCAGTTGCTTTCACCCTGACTTCTTCTGGCTCCGCGCTTGAGTCTGCGACTTGAGTTAGTCTGGCGATTTCTTGCCGATCCCTTCCTCCTTCTGCCTTGATTTCGTTAATAGCAGCTTCCCTGCTTGAGATTTTGCGCTCAATCTCACTAATCCTTTCTGCCGCCGTATTGAAGGAGCTCCCGATCGCCGCGCCAGCCTCTCTCGACCTTTTTAACTGATTGACGGCTGACTCAGCCCTAATCACAGACTCCTCCGCCAATCTAACGGATTCATCAATGTCGGAGTTTTTGATGTTGTCTTGAGCTAGTTCCCGGATTAAATTAACTTTTTCCTGAAATCTCTCCAATTGTTGACCAGCATTGTCCTGACTCGCCAAAGCTGTCTGCAGATTTTTAAGCCTCTTATCGACTTCGATCTCAAGAGCCCTTAATTCCTCTAGGGCTAACTGAACACCGGCTTGATCTCCAGTGTCTTTAGCTCGCTGCAAATCAAAGGTTTTTTTCTGCCTCTTGGCGTCCGCCGCCTCGTACTCAGTCCCTGCTGCAGCCAGAGCGAGGTTTTGATCTTGGAGCTTGCCTCTCAAGAGTTCGCCTTTGGCGAAGGGATCTGAGCCAAGCTTTGACCGAATATTGGCAAGCTGTTCCTGTTCGGCTCGAAGTTTCGACGCTTGATCTTCCGCATTAGCAATCGAAAGACTGAGTTGATCTAGTTCGGCAGAAAGTACTTCTACACCTTCCGAGTCCCCAGAACCCAGTCTGCTTATTCGCTCAATAATCGACGATTGTCGAGACAAGTGCGCGGCGAGTGCCGCCGCCGTTTGGCCTTGCTTGATAGCGTTCTGCTCCTGCTCACCAGTAACGCCTCCCGCTTCCGATTGGGTAAACCGACTATTCTTGGTGATTTTATTGATCTGAGCCTGAAATGCGACCTCTCTGGCTTCTGTCGCCTTACTTAGCGCGTCCGTCGCAAATAGCAACTTTTTCTCAGCAGCCCTAATATCTTCAAAGCTGACACTTGCTGCTACACGCTCAAAAAATAACTGAGCCTCAATCTTTTGATCGGCCAACTGTCTAGTTCGCCTTGCCTCTTGAGAACCTGACGCAGTGAGAATATCTTCTTTGCCGACCAGCGTTTCAGCAATTGACTTCGCTATCTTAAATTCGATATCACCCTGAAGTGAGTCAACCAACCCACCAGACAGCCCAGCCGAAAGCTTTCTAGCTATTAGCTCGGCCGTCCCAAAAAGGGGCGAGAAAATCGATGAAGCACCTGCAAGTATGCCTTCGGACAAACCCCTTGTTAGTTGACGCCCAACACCCTCAGTCGCGCCAGTGAAAAGGCCATTGAAGACCCCCTGTAGTGGGGAGAAGAGTGAGCCAGCTATAGCTCCAGGGGTCTCCAGCGCAGTGACAACAGCGTTCTTAATGGCTTCCGAAAGTTGATCGATAGCACTGCTATCGATCGAAAAAACCCAGGGCCAGGGCTTGAGGGTGGGGTGTTGATCGATCCTCCCTTAGCTCGCTGCAGCTGCTCAATCTGCCCCATGACTTCATCAAATCCGGCCATGCGGGCTTGGATGATAAGCGGGTGAGCCGCAGCGAACTGAGCCGTCTCTTGGATGTGACGCTGCTTGACATCAAGTAGGTTGTTGAGATCGTGGAGAGCCTTGGTGTCAACCTTTGGACTGATTTGCTTGAAGCCTTTGAAGTTGCTCTGTTGACGTTTCAGCAGATCCAAATCCCGAAGCATTTCCTTCGAGACTGAAGCCCCTTCTCTGCGCTCCGAAAAGACAATCTCAACTCTTGCTTGTGCCATGATTATGCAGCGACCGCCTGGGTGACTACTTCAATATCTACGCTGTCCTTTTTTGCCGTCGATCGTGAGTTACGCCTTACATTTGGCTCTTCCTGAGGCTTCTCGGCCAGGTCGTCCTGGAGCAACTGCAGGTACCTCGCGTGGGCTTGGAGGAATAAGTTTCGCCCATCGATACAACTCAGATCCGTAAGCAGGCCAGGGAAAAAATACTCGATATTTACGAGGCGAACTGCTATCAGGCCGTCGATCTCGTAGGCGTGTAAAGAGTGATTTTCATTCTCCTTTTCCAGGACTGCCGCTGTTCTGTTCTGGGACAGAAATAAAGCTTCAACTTCTGGAATTGAGAGAGTTTCGACATCAAGTGGTTCCCCGTTGGCCTTAAAAAAGCCGCCAATTTTCTTAATTAACGACCACGATTCGTCATCAGAAACCAGTACGGCGGAGTCCAGAGCAGCGCGGATCCAGCGATCACACAAGTCGGCGAGCAAGGGCCGAAGCTCTTTTGCCGTTGAGCGATTCATCGGGATTTCAATCGCCACCTCGTTACCAGCGACAAGGATGATCATGAGGTTTTTTGCGAAGGTCAAGTGGTTGCATAACGCTTAGGTGATTTTGTCGAATGGGATAACGTTGTTGGGGTCGTCGAACGCTGACTTGAGCTTTTCCAAAGCTCCAGGTGTTTCGATCATGCGCTTAAAGTTATCGCGCGATCGCTCTCGCGTTTGTCTTTTCCCATACTCCGGGTCTGCCATCTGCACCTGTTTCGAGCGGCAGCGCATGACCTCGGAAGTAAAGACCCACAGCGGCGCATTCGCAATTGCCAACGCTTTGACCGGATCATCAGTTGCAGCCCAAATGGTCGCGATCGCCCATGCGTCCGGGTCGTAACTGGACAAGTCTTCACTGGGGAGATCGTCGCCTTTGCTGCTGGTGTCAGTCGAGGCGGCAGGGAAATTAAGATCTAGTAAAATGGCCGGGATGTCGCCCACCCCAAACAGCAAAGCAATCATGGTCTGGAGGTCGATACAAGAGGTGGCGATACCGCACAGAATTAATGCGGCATCGACCAATCCCTTGAAAGCCAAGTCATTGTCGTAAACGTCGGCGATAGAGCGATCGCCCGCAACTTCCACCGCCTTGGCGTGTAATAAGCGAAAGTAGGCGCGGTCAAGGAGGGAAAGGGATCGAACCCGTAAAACCTTCCCCCCCATGCCAAGGATTGGGATCTCCGAAACGGCCATCAGCTTAGTAGGCAAGGCGAGCAAACTCAACCGGGCGACGGAAACCAGGAAGAGCCTTGACTTTGAACTCGAGCGTTGCGTTGCCGGTCCCCTTGAGATCAAATTCAAAGCCGCCCGACTTTGTCATTGACCGACACCGCATGTAAACCCTCTCGGTCGAGGTCATACACAATTCGGCGAAGAATGACATATTTTTGAGCAACACACCATCAGCCTTAAAGCCCAAGGTCTCAACCGTTTGAGTGCGAGCAACGGAGAATTTGACTGCAGTCCCCTCGGAAACAATTGCTGGGTTGAAAGTTAAAGTCCCAGTGCCACCAGCGGCGGCGGACGGAGTAAGCAGCACCTGCTCGGTCGTAGGGGTCCCCGTCGAGATCACTTCAAGTGGGCGCATCAAGCCCAAGGTCGATGAAGTGACGATCGAGGCTTGGACGTCCGGGATTGTCAATCCGGGGATTAGCTCAACACTCGAGATAGTCGAGGTGGCGACGTCAATCGCAGCGGTGCCGATGTATGCCATATCATAGCCAGGGCTTTGTGCCCAACGCTCGTCCATGATCAGCTCAAGGAAACCGCTATCAATATCGCGAGTACCTATACTGAGCGTATAGGTCTCAGATGTTTTGAGCGTTTCCAAAACCTGGGCAACGCAGTTACCATCAACATGGCCTTCAATATCTTCTGTGTTCGCTTCGTACGAGAGCGTCCCCTCGAGCATTCGCTGAGCGTGAACCGTGTTTTGACCGTTCGGGCCGTTCCCATCGATCGAAAACAGTCCATTGAATTCAACACCTTTAATTGCCATAGGATAAGTCCCAATAGTTTCTGTACCTTAACTTTAGTCGAGGTGTGCTGTGTAAAAATGACAGCAAATGCCAGTGCGTGGCTGTCATTTTTGCCAAAGCGAACGGCTGTCAAACTAAGGCTATCCCCATCCTAAAAAAACATCATGCTAGAGATTGCCCAGTCAGTTGACCAGTCCGCCGTGCAAAAAGATGGTGTTGTTGAATTTACCGTTGGCTCGACCAAGATGTTGTTGTTCCAGTTGGGGAAGTTTACGATTTTGGCGAAAGGCCAAGACGTTATTAATCGATTCAACGATGACCCCGCGAACAGGTTTTCGCCGCTGACCAAAGCCTCGCTCCGGAGCGCCGTTGCTCATTTTCTGACTACGCCCGTGGCAGCGGCGGCCCCAGATCCAGAACGCAAGTCTTCAGCTGGTGGAGCAGGCAAGAATTAAGCTATGCCTCGCCCTTCAACCGACCTTGATGTAGACCCAGAAATTGCACGCTTAGCGAGCTATCTACAAGAGTGGCTAAACAATGCAGTGGCTGGAGAAATCCTTGTAGGGGAGACAATAATCGTGGACGCCTTTGTCGCCTATCTAGAAACAGATGCGAATTTCCCGCTATTGCAGGTTACTCGAGGCGATCATCGTGGATCTGGTCGAATCGATACACTGCAAATCAATATCGAGTATTTTCTGCCTTCGGGGTTGGATTTGATCCTGACAAGACCGGGATGGCTGCGAGTCGTCTCTGAGGAAATCCAGAAGGCGATCGAGAATTTGCAATATCATTCGGTTTTGTCCAAATGCAAAACCTAAGCTCAATAGCGATCGAGCCTAGGTTTCTTTCGTTCTTGGATCAGGTCTACCCAATGCTTTCGATCCAGCTGGAGTTAAATTGATGCGATCGTTGCTTAAGGAGGTCGGGCTACTTGTTGACGCAATTTCGGATTACGAGTGGCAGCTATGGGTCGGGACTTCAGACGAACCGCAAACCCGCATCGTTCAATCCAATGGATCAGGCCCAAGAGTCCGAGATTACTCAGACAACCTTGTGTCCGGCTTCCTGGAGCAGATCCGAGTGTCGCCGGGGGTATTCCCTCGTTATGTCGCCTACGTCTGGGCAGACTCTGCGATCGTGCCTTCTTTGTCGGATAAGACATGGTATTGGCTGACCAAGAACGATGGCCAAAGTTTTACAAAATTGCGCCCTCTTTATTTACGAGACGGCGCAGGGCCTCAGGAATTACTCACCCTAATCGTTCTGGGCGAAACGAAAATCAATAAAGCGAATTAACCTTCCCCGCGCGTTCACGCCGGGGAGGATGTCAATGACGCTCATCCACCCAATCGCTAGGCGATATGGGTTCAGCCGTCAAAGTTGGTGAACAACGTGACATCCTCCCGACGCTCATCCGAAGCGGATAGAGCGCGGGCTTCCCAAGATCGCTCTTGAGGTTTCCTGCTTCATCGGGGTTCCCAGGCAACCTTCCTCCACAGGCAGTATCACCGTCTGTCCAACGGTTACAAGACCTCGCTGTTCCACTACTTGAGCAGCAGCAACATCTCGGTCAGTTACATATCCACATTCATCGCAATGATGCACTCGTTCACTCAGTTCCTTCTTACCAGTGTGCGCCCCACATTGAGGGCAAGTTTGACTTGTCCCATTCGGGTCAACCTTGGCAAAGTAGACACCCCGTTTCCAAGACACCCATTTGAGAATGTCAAGAAAACTGCCCCAGGCGGCATCAAGACAATGCTTTGCCAACATACCGCGACTGGTCATTTTGAGGTTCAAGTCTTCAGCAAAGAGCATCCCAGCACTATCGCAAAGCCTGTGCGCCGTCAGAAAGTGGAATTCACGTCGAACATTGTGAATGTGTTCATGCAGTCTGCGAATCTTGGCTTGAATCTTACGGTAGTTAGCAGAACCCTTTTTCTTGTTTCTCAGTTTGCGTTGCAGCCATCGAAGCTTGCTTTGCAAATCCACAAAAAAGCGAGGGCGTCCTACCAATTCACCCGTCGATACAGCCAAAAACTTTTCCAATCCCAAATCAATGCCAATGGGTTCGCCATGCGGCATCGGTTCAGGGACGGAAACATCAGCTTGCAGAATCAGTTGAGCATACCAGCCCGACGCTTTGAAGACGACCCGAACTTGCTTGACCTCAAACCCTTCTGGAATGGGTCGATGCAGGTTAATCGGCATTGCTCCAACTTTCGGCAGCTTTATTTCAAATCCATTGACTGGATTCGATTTGAACTGCGGAAATACAAACGAGCGGTACTGACCAAACTTTTTGAAACGAGGGAATCCAAATCCTCTTTCTCGTCTGAACTTGAACGATTTATCCAGTCGTTTCAAAGCATCTTGCAAGACTTGAGAATGAACTGCCCTCAGTTCTGGGATAACCTCTTTTGCCTTGGTCAGCGCGTTTTGCTGTTTGTAGTAGTCGGGGTAGGGTGCGTCAGCAGGGATGATGTATTCCTGACTAATGCTGCAAGCGTTGACCAAACATTTACGCGAGTTGATCCAGTCCTTGCGCTCTGCCAGTGCGTAGTTATACACGCGACGGCATTGCTCCAACCAGTCAAGCATTTGAGCTTCTTGGTCAAGCCCTGGATAGATTCGGTAGCTGTAGGTCAAATTCAACATAGCTACATTCTAACAGATTTACGCCTCCTGTTAGAATCGATAGATAGTGTGTCGATTTTCGGGGCATCGAGCCCCTCAATCTACGCGGGGTGTCCATGTATCCCGACGCTGACCTTTCAGGTACAGCGCGGGACTTATAGCCCCCCGAACCCCCCATTAGTTAATGTCTAATCGCGCTATATCGCTCGCAGGGGGCGTAAATATGCTAACTAGCCAAGATCCGCTATCGATCGCCATCACCAACACCCGCAACACCCGCAACACCCGTGCTGGCATCTACATTGGCAGGGCCAGCAACTCAGAACCTGGCTCGCCGCTGCAAAACCCGTTCCCGCTGAGCCGTGGCGGGGGGAAAAAAGAGCGCAGTCGAGTAGTCCAACGATTCCGTCAACATCTTGAAAATGCGATCGCCCACGTCGAAGCAGGCATTGGCGCACAAAAAGACTTGGCCATCTGCCTGGAGCTCGACCGCCTAGTCGAAGCCGCCAAAAAAGGGCCGCTCCAACTCCGCTGCTGGTGTGCCCCGCAAGAGTGCCACGGCGATGTGATTAAGGAGGTGATTGAGGAGGCGATCGCCACAAACCGAGTATTCAGCCCGCACCCCGCGACTGCCACCCGCGCTTTCTACGGCACCTGCTGGCGCTGCGGTGAGCCAAAAAAGCTGCCGGGGCTGGATTACTTTTTATGCTCAGCCAGTTGTGGCTGGTTGCCAACAGAAAAACCAATTCGTGCAAAAACATTTCATCAAAAAGGAGCATCATGCCAAAACAAGAGCAAACACTGAGAGATGTAGTGCAAGAGGTTATTGAGCCTCTCTCCAATCGGATCGATAACCTCAATCGCGAGATTCGCGTATTGCACCAGCGATCGCATCCAGTTACAAACCCCTGCTCACCCCAGAGGAAGCCCGCCGCCATCCTTGGCGTCGGTCGCGACGCTCTGAATACCCTTTGCGCAGGCGATCGTGCCCCCCTTCAGGAGGGAATCCATTGGAAGTGGAAAAATCCCACTGTCCAACAAAAACGGCGAACATTTTTTCGCGATATCATCCTGGATTACTCAATCCGGGGCGAATCAGACCCAGCCGGACACGATCGCTTTTGCATTGCGTTTCATAACCGAAAAAACTAAACTTAATCCTGCGTTTCGTTGATATTTAGCCAATCTTTTAGTACCGGCCTATCGGTAATAGAACCTCTATAATTACGACGAATCATAGGAATACTTGTTCGATAAAGCTGAGCTGCGTCCGCTTCGGATAGCCCCGCTTCAGCATTATGACTAATACTGGTATGGCGGATATTGTAGGGGCGACGGTACTTAATCCCTAGCTCTTTAAGTAATGGCCTCCAAATTCGATTGTTAAAATTCCCGGCCTCGATCGCATTCCCCTCCGGGCTTTGAAAAATTAGATCATCTTTGTCAAATACTTCCCCACGGCGATCGCGCAACAGTTGGCTCAGCCACTCAGGCAAATCAACAAAAGAATCTTTCTGATTTTTTGTTGATTTGACATTTCCGCTCTGATCCAGCGTTTCGCCGATCCAAATTTGAGAGCAACTCTCGTCGGTGATATGTCGCCAGCGCAGCGCCCTCATCTCACCGGTACGCGCTCCCAAGAATGCCCAGGTTTTAACAAAATCGGCATAGTGTCTCACCTTCGGCGATCCATTTTCAAACCCCTGCAAGATTCGCTGCATCTCGTCCAACGTAAAGGGCCGACACCCCTGGCTGGGCGGCACCCGTAGCCGCATGTCATCCCACGGGTTGCGATCGCCCAACTCATACCCATTTCGCCTCGCCCATTGCCAGCAGGCCGAAAGCAGCGTCGTCGTCTCGTTGATCGTCCGTTCCGATCGCATGTGCTTGCGCAATACCCTATCCCTAAAATCCCGAGCATCCTGAGGCGTGATATTCGCCGCCCCGCGATCGCCCCAATAGTCTTGCAGCCGCCGCCCCAGCACCCGATATTTCTCAAGTGTGCGATCGTCAATACTACGAGCCTTCCACGCCTGGAATTTATCCATCAGTCTCCAGGTTGCAATGCCATCACCCTTGTCAGAATTGGGTCGATATTTGCGAAGCGTCGGGTCAAAGTTGCCAGTTGTAATATCATCTTCAATCCGCTGAGCCATGCGCTGAGCCATGCGCTGATTGAGATCCGTATCTCGCACATTGCCTAGCGCCATCTGGTAGCGCTTTCGCCGAAAGCTCCACCTCAGCGACAAATAACCATTGCGGCTCTGGACTTTCACGCTCCCCCGCCAATGCCGCGCACCACTTGCTCTTTCCATAATTCCTGTGATCCACCTATGAGTCACTTGCCCGAACAATTCAGGTCAATATCGGAGGATTTAGATTATTCTCTGGCGTCCAGAAACGCCATCAGTGAGCACACAGAAAAAGCCCCCACGCCTTTCAGCATGAGGGTTTTAAGACTTGGTAGATGTCTATGGACGTAACTGGACTCGAACCAGTGACCCCCACGATGTCAACGTATGCAATAGCCTCTAAACCCTCATTACATAGGGGATCTTACTCTAAAATAGAGGTGGCGCACCATTGAGAGCCAAGAAAAAAGACAAAATTAGCTCTTTTTGCCGCAATCTTGGCGATCGCAAGCCGTAAGGTGACATGCTCCCGACGCTGACAGCAAGCTGTACAGCGCGGGCTTCCTCAGTGACTCCCAGCTACTGCTAGGACATTACCTGAGATATTAAGGGCCTGATTCCCCACGGCCCTATAGAGAATATTTCTGGCGGCGTTTTGGTCTCTGCACATTTGCGACCCACAATTAGGGCAAACATGCAGCCTATCCGACAGAGTTTTAGGAACTGCACAACCACAGTCTGAGCAATCAATGCTGGTGCGGCGTGGATTCTGTGGAGCAGTGAGCTTTCCAGCTTTTTCAGCTTTGAACTTGCCCATCTCCAAGAATTGACCCCAGGCTGCATCCAGGATTGATTTTGCCAGTCGAGTTCTTGCGAGTCCTTTGATGTTGAGCTTTTCGTGAGCCACGACATCGTATTGAGAAAACAGCTCATCCCAGACCTTCGAGAAGAAGTCTCTACGCTGGCGGCTGATTTTGAGATGCAGCTTGCCAATACGAGCAACCTGCTTGCGCCAACGATTGGAGAATTTGACCTGCCTTGCAAGCTGACGCTGCAATTTAGCCATCTTCTTCTCAGACTTCCTGAAAAACTGAGGAATTGGGATTGAGGCCCCATCCGAAGTCACCAGAAAATCTTTGAGCCCCATATCAATACCCACAGACAGAGCTGTGTTCACGTCAGGGGTTGAGACTGGAACATCCTTGTTCTCCAGTAGCAGAGAGATATACCATCCGTCCGCTTTGCGAGTCACGGTGCCAGTTTTCAGGCTGAAACCACCAGGGATGGGGCGATGCAGAATTAACTTCATCTCCCCGATCTTGGGCAGCTTCAGACGACTGCCAATCAGTTGAGAATTCTTCAACTGAGGGAACGTAAACGTGCGATAGCGTCCAGCCTTTTTAAATCTGGGCTTACCACTGCGTTTTCCGTCTTTGTCGCCTTTCAGATACTGCTGGAAAGTCAGATCAACTCGCTTCACCATCTCCTGGAGAACCTGAGACTGAACGGACTTGTACCAAGGTCGATTCTGTTTTAACTGCACCAACGAACGCTTCTGGCTGTAGTAATTAGGTCGCTCCGAAGGGATGCCCGCATACTGCTCCAATGGGCAAGCGTTCACAGGGCTTCTGTGAGTCTCCCACCAGTTGAAGCGCTCACCTAGCATCCAGTTGTATTGTGCCCGCAACATATCAAGCCAGGACTGCATCAAAGCTTCCTGCTCAACTGTGGGGCGCAACTTATACTGGTACGTGATTCGCATATAATCAGTGTAGCAACTCTAGACTACGGTGACCATGAAGAATGACTTTATTTCAACGGGGAGATCTGTGTCAGACCTCAAGGCGCACCTTGTCTTAACGACAAAGTACAGGCGTAAGCTGTTTGATGCGGAAATGTTGCAGTCACTGACCAGTACGGTCGTAGATTTATGCGGCAAATGGAACTGCAAGGTCGTAGAGTTCAATGGTGAGGCGGACCACATTCATCTACTTTTTCAGTATTATCCGCAGCTAGAGTTGCCCAAGTTTGTCAGCAATCTGAAGTCAGTTTCTAGCCGAAAACTCAGGACTGAGTTCAAACCACAGATTGACAAGGTCTATTGGGGGAAGCCTGTTTTGTGGAACTCGTCGTATTTCATCGCAAGCTGTGGGGGCGTTACAATCTCCGTGCTGAAGAAATATATTGAGCAGCAGGACTCCCCTGATTGATGGCTCCGCTCCGCTGCACCATCCTGCTTTCATCCTGACACTCCCCTTCGGGAGAGGGCGGGGCTTCCCGCGAGGAAGCTAAAAATGGAATTCCGCGCTTTTGAAACTTTGGGAGGAGCGATCGCCGCCTTGCCCATCAAGGCCGGGGAAGGCTCCATTTTTGCGTTGAGGGGAATCGGTGCCTCAATCTGCCACGGTGCCCCTACCCACCGATTCACGGTCACCTGGGCAAGCTGCCCAGTGACCTGCTCTAGAAATTGAATCGGGAGCGAAAGCAAATCAGCTTCCCCCGCCACGATCCACCCACCGCCATCGATCACGGCTTTGAGCAGCTCGCACAACATCAGGGCAATATCGCCCCGCCGCTTGCCCAGGGTGCTGCCCAGGAAAAGATGCTTCATCAGCGCATCAATTTCGTCCAGTAACAGCAACACCCGTCTGCCTTGGGCGATCGCCTTCTGAATCGCCCCAATCCGCCGATGTAACGAATCCAAGCAGTAGGCAAGTCCGCTGGACGAATTGATATAGGTTTGGGCGTAGCTGGAGCCCTGCAGGTCGTGGATGTGGTCAATACCCAAGCGCTGAGCAGATTGCTTGCCCAGACTGTTTCGGTACCCGATCAGCTCAACCAGGCACCCCGAGTCGATCGCCCTGGCTTGCGCAATCAGCGCCTTCAAGACTTCCGTTTTGCCTGTGCCCATGGGGCTGCTGATTGCCATCAATCCCCCGCCTGTGGGCAGCTCCAGCACTGGCAAGTATCGCTGGTTTAGCTCGATACTGGGCTTGTGGGATAGAGCAAATATCTCGGGATATTTGCCCTGCAAATAGGCATTGAAGCCGCCGCGCTTCCAAATGGGGTAGGAGGTGGGCTTGGGCGATCGCTCATGCAATGCCGCTGCTCCAGATTGCACCACCAAATCATCGAGCCCCTTGCCCTGGGCTGACTCCCATTCGGCAATGCTGATATTTTGGGGGCACTCCAGCAGCGACTAGGAGCCGCCCTAGCCGCGCCGTTGCCCGCCGTACCCGCCGCCTGGTGCTGCGCTTGGCATCCT
>JAAUOP010000012.1 GCA_012034805.1 Synechococcales cyanobacterium CRU_2_2
CCTGGCTCAGGATCTTGAAAAGCTACCGGATTTTTTCCGCAGACTGTCTGCGGAAAAACAGAGTCTATTTATTGATTTGTTTCATCAAGCCCGTCGTGCTAAATCTGATTTGTGTAGTCGCGATCGCCGCCAAGCTCGACGCAGAGTTTTTGCTCAGCTAGAAGCAGAAAATTTAGAGATGAAGCAGACGCTGACGGAGTTAATCTTGGATGTGAATCTTCAAGATCAACCTGAGGTGTTCTTGCCACTGCTGCGGGAGTCTGAGGGTCAAGATTTTTTGGAAACGCTCTGTTGCATCTGGGAACTGTGCAACAGCTCACAGGATATTATTATGGCCGCAGGTCGGGCCTCCAAGGTGGTGTTTGCGCTTAAAACCTATGCCAGCTATGGCCACAGCGGTGAGCTGGTGGCGGTTGACTTGGTGGAGAACCTAGAGGCTGTATTGACCCTCTATGCGAGCAAGCTCAGGAGTAACGTGGAGGTCGTGCGTAACTATGGCGATCGCCTTCCCCCTATCCAGGGAAATCCTGAAGAACTCAGCCAGGTCTGGATGAATTTGATTCACAATGCCCTTCATGCCATGGAAGAAAAGGGAAAATTGCTGATTGAAATTCAAAATTTGACCCATGTTCTGGAGGTGCGTATTACCGATTCTGGCTGCGGGATTCCTCCGGAAATTTTGCCCCAAATATTCCAACCTTTTTTCACCACGAAGCCCGTGGGAGAAGGTAGCGGCTTGGGGCTAGACATTGCCCAAAAAATTATTCGCTATCACCAGGGAACCATTGCGGTCAGGTCAATGCCGGGGCAAACCAGCTTTACCGTAAATTTGCCGCTGAAGCGCAGCCCAGCACCCAACTTGGTTACGCATTCAATCACCGATCCAGTGACCAATTCAGTGACCAATCCAGTGACCAATCCAGTGACCAATCTTGTCACCAATTCCATCACCGATCTAGGGCGAGACTTGGATGACTTTGAGCCTCAGAACATGATGCAAACTAATGCAGAAATGCAGCGGTTGATGCGAGCGAAGCTGCCGCTTCGAGATTCAAATTAGCCTCGGCCTACATTGATAGCGATCGCCCCCCAGCGGGCATTTTGATTATAGGCCACTCGTCTCTAGACGACCTTCCTGCCTGGACGCTGCATCTACCCTCATTTCCCATTCATTCTTGTGAGCCACAGGTTCCGTGTTTGAAACCGTTCCTACCTCGGTTACTGCACCGATTTTTCAAGTTGGAATTCTGTATGCTCAAACCGGAGATTTGGCCCGCCGAGAGCGATCGTGCATCCAAGCGACACTCATGGCGATCGACGAAATCAATCAACAAGGCGGGCTACTGGGTCACCGTCTTCGTCCATGGGTGGGGGACACCGCATCCTGTGCTACGGGATTTGTGGCTCAAGCTCGCCACCTCATCGTAGATAGAGGCATTTCGATCTTGTTTGGTGGCTCAACAGCGGCTATGCGCCAGGCCAGTTTGTCGCTGCTCGCGGCCCACGACGCCTTGCTCTGGTACCCGGCGCGTTGCGAAGGCCTGGAAACTGCCCGCCAGGTTTTTTATACGGGCCTTTGCCTCAACCAGTTTGTTTTACCTGCTGTGGACTGGTTAACCCAATATTGGGACTCGAACCTGTATTGCATCGGCACAGAAGGCCTGTTTGCACAACTGCAGCAGCCCTTGGTGCGCAGCGAATTGTGGTCAGGAGCCTTGGCCGGGGAGGCTTGGGTGGCTCCGGGCGCAACGGATTTTTCTCACTGTTTAGCGGAGATCGCCGCGTTGAGGCCCGCTGGGATTATCAGTGCCCTGGAAGGGGAGAGCAATCTCGCTTTTTTCGGCAGTATCAGGCTCTGGGGCAGCCGGCCCCGGCAGTTGCTCCGGCAGTTGCTCCGGCAGTTGCTCCCATCCTTGCCTTGGGGCTCACCGCAGCAGATGTGGTTGAGCTCGGCGATGCCGCCGTGGGTCACTATGGCCTGGGGGGATATGTTTCAACCCTGGAGACTGTGGCCAATCGAGCCTTTGTGGAGCGATTGCGATCGCGCTACGGCTCAGAAATGGTCATTACAGAAGCAGAACACACGGCCTATAGCCAGGTCTATCTCTGGAAGCAAGCCATCGAAATGAGTCAATCCTTTCAGCCTGATGCCATTCGCCAAGCGGCCTACGGACAGACCTTTGCGGCTCCGGCGGGGGTGCTGCGGATTGAGGCTAACCACTATGTCCAACAGCGCTGCTGGATTGTCCAGGTGTCACCCGAGCAAGAATTGTATCCGGTGACAGAAGCGTCACCGCCGCTTGCGCCTGAGCCTTGGCTGGGTGCAGAACATCTGCCCCAAGGACCGTTGGTTACTCAGCTATTGGCTCGGGTGGGCACGAACCAGCAAGCGCAGCGAGCTCAAGCAGTGGCACAGGAGGCACAACAACAGCTGATCACACAACTCAAGGTCGAGGTGTTGCAACGTCAACGCTCAGAGCAACAGGTGCGGCTGTTGCTGGCCATTCGCCAGGTGGTGGAGCAAGCGGGTACGGCTCGAGATGCACTCACCGGCGCGATTCAATGCATTAGTCAAGAGACGGGTTGGCCCTACGGCGAACTTTGGCTGCCAGATGAAAATCGTCTGCAGCGCAGTACGATTTGGCATTTGGATGAGACCCATCTCAATGAGGCTGAAATCGAAGCTTTCTATCGATTTCGCGATGATTCAAACCCTACCTTCCAAGAAATTCGATCGCAATTTTTGGAGCATGTGTGGTCTACAGAAAAAGCCCATTGGACGCGATCGCTATGGACTGATTTTGATACACTGGCCAACCCTGACCTGACGTATCCGAACATTACTAATCGCGTGATTGGTATCCCGATTTTTGAGACCAATGCAGCTGGGTGTTGGGAAGAAATCATCGACGATTCCGATCGACCCAGCAAACTTCCGCTCTCGGAAGAGACTCGACAGGTCTTGGGTATTTTACTGTTTGCATTGCCCCAGGTGCGTCCCCAGGATCGGCGATTGGTCGACGTCATTTCGACTGTGGCTGCGCAGTTTGGTACGATTGTCCAGCAAAAAAAATCAGAGGAAATACTGCGTAAAAAAATACGGCTTTGGCGATCGCCCTCAATCAGCTGCGCGAGACCCAAGCGAACTTGATGTACTCTGAAAAGATGTCCGCTCTCGGTCATTTTGTGGCGGGAATTGCCCACGAGATCAATACTCCCCTCGGGGCGATCAGTGCCTCGGTGGATTCGATCGCCGGATTTATTGCCCAGGAGCTAGAGCAACTCACCGATTTTCCAGATTCTTTATTGCCAGAGCAACAAGAGCTGTTTCATTTATTGATTCTGCGAGCAGCGGGAGACAATGCCTATCTCTCAAGTCGGGAACGGCGACGGCAGCGGCGATCGCTTCTGGCTCAGCTGACCACGGCCAATATTCCCAAGGCTGAGATCCTCGCCGAAACCCTAGTCGATCTCAAAGCTCATGACCAGATTGAGCGACTGTTGCCTATCCTACAAGATCTGGATACTCAAACATTTTTGCACCGACTCCATCGCTTGGTCGATCTGTTTCAGAGTGCCCAAGATATTTCTCTGGCTTCGGAGCGGGTTTCCAAGGTAACGTTTTCCCTAAAGACCTACACCCAGGCTGATTCCGTCAACCAACGCCCTGAACTGACGGATGTTGCGGCGGATATCGATAAGGTGGTGGCTCTCTATCAAAATCGATTGCAACAGGGTATTGCGGTGGTTCGTCGGTTTGATCCGGAGATTCCCCCTCTGTGTTGCTATGCCGATGAGCTGACTCAAGTTTGGGTTCACTTGATCTATAACGCGATTCAGGCGATGGAAACCTCGCCCATTGTTGATCATGTGCTGCGATTGGAAATTGAGCGATCCCATGATGATTTAGTGGTTCGAATCACGGATTCGGGGGATGGTATTCCCACTGAGCTTCAAGAGAAGATTTTCGAGCCTTTTTTCACCACAAAGCCTGCCGGAGAAGGCAGTGGCTTGGGGCTCAATATTGTGCGTAAGATCGTTGAGAAACATGGGGGGGCGATCGCGGTGGATTCTTGGCCTGGGGAGACCATGTTTGTGGTGAGGTTGCCTTTTCAGGGCGTTGGGACTTGAGCTTGGCGGGTAATTTCTAGATAAATATGTTCGAGCCGGATGGGTTGAAGGGTGGCCCCGGCGAGGTCAATACCCTCAAATTGAGCGAGGAAACTGCGCAGGTCTAGGGCTTGGGGCAGCCAAAAGGCCAGGTCACTGCCGTAGTAACGAATGCTGTAGCCGAGGTCGCGGGCGCAGGCGATCGCCGCTTCGGTTTGCCTTGGATCCGATACCTCGACAACCGCGATTTGTTCGGCCTCAACCCAGCAGCGTAGCTCGGCTTGGCTGCCCTCGGCCAGCAGTTTTCCCTGGCGAAGGATGCCAATACGCTGACAGAGCCGCTCTGCTTCTTCGAGTAGATGCGTGGTCAGCAAAACCGTGGCCCCTTCGCTTTGCAATCGACGAATCAACTGCCAAATTTCATAGCGAGCTTCGATGTCAAGACCTGTTGTGGGTTCATCAAGAATGATCAGTTTGGGCTGGTGGATCAAGGCGATCGCCATGCTCAGACGGCGCTGCATGCCACCGCTGAGGGTTTCGGCGGGGCTGTGGGCGCGATCGCCCAAGTTGACCAATTCCAAACACCGAGCGACCCGCTGCTGCCGTTCTAAGCGATCCAGGCCATAGATTCGAGCAAAGAAATCGAGGTTCTCGGCACAGGTCAAACTCGGATAGAGCAAATTTTCCTGGGGGGCAACCCCCACGAGACGTTTGGTGGCATCAGAGGCGGGCAGGCCGCCGATCTGTACCGTACCGGCGTCGGGTCGTAGCAAGTTGCAAATGAGATTAATCGTCGTGCTTTTGCCCGCACCATTGGGGCCGAGCAAACCATAGATTTCCCCTGGCACCAGGCTCAGACTGAGGTCATCGAGGGCCAAGCAGTTGCCCGTGCCGAAGCGTTTGCTGAGGTTTTTGATGGCTAGCATCACAGTCTCCGTTCCACTTGCAACATCCGACGGTAGGAGAGCCAACCAGCGATCGTGACCCCCACAGCAAAGATCGCCAGAAAAATGCAATGGTTGCCGATTTCTTCCATACTTTTGCCCTCAGCGACGACGCCGGTCAGGGCTTCGGTCATGTGATAGACGGGGTTAAATTGGGCGATGTCGAGCAAAACCTGAGGGAAGAAGCGCGTCGGCAAAAAAGCGCCACCCAAAATCAGCAGCGGCACGCCAAAGGCGGCCACCAGGGCATTGACATCTTCGGTGCGGCGCGCAAACTGGGTTCCCAGAATAAAACCGACGCCGACGTAGGCAATAACGCTCAGACTAATAATCAGCCCTCCCAGAACCATGCCCTGGAAAGTGGCTCCGGTGAAACTGGCGATCGCCCCCACAATCAAGCTCTGTCCCAGGGCAATCACCCCATGGGCGACAAAAATGCCTAAAAAATACGATAACCCACTCAGTGGCGACATAAACAACCGCTTCAGGGTGCGCTGTTCCCGCTCGGCCACGACCGTCGCAACACTGCCACCCAAGCAGCTAAAAAATAGCGCGGCTCCTACCAGGGTTCCAGGGGCCGCCGCCTCAAAGGCCTGGGCATTGGTCAGCTGGGCACGTTCGGCCAGGATCAAGCCATTCAGCCAGAGAATGGTGACGGGAAAAATGCACCAAAAAATTAGGCTGCGGCGGCGACGCACCAGCTCGGTGAGGATTCGCTGGGCAACGGCCCAGGTTTCTTGCCAGTAGCGCATGGGAGGGGAGGAAGTGCGGGAGGGCGATCGCGGCTCTTTAGAATTTACCCTCACCAGAGGCTTTCGTCACCTTTTACCTTTTGGCCTGAGAACTTAGGGCTAGCTAAGCCCCCAGCTGCACCGTCGCCACGACAGGCAAATGATCCGAACCGCCGCCCGCCGCTACATGGGCCTCGATCGCCCGCAAATTCGAACTATGCCAAATATAATCAATCCGCTGCAACGGCAACCGACCCGAGCCCACAAACGTATGGCCAAAGCCCCAACCCGCCTCCCAGAAGCTGTCCCGGAGCACCCGAGCGAGATTGACATAGGTTTGAGAAGTTTGAGTCATATTGCAATCACACAGCATCACGAGCGGGACAGGGGGCTGCAATGCTGTTGCAAGCTCATCAACCTGGGCCATTCGCTGGGCGAAGCGATCGCGGGCGATCGCCACCCAATGCCTAGGCCCAAAGCTGAACATATTGCTCGGGGCCAGATGGGTCACCCAAACCATCAGCGGCGGGCTATCCGGCGCATCCCCCAGCCTCAGGCGCAGCTTGAGACCGCGTTCCATCGGCGGATTGGCGAAGGTCTCCATCTGTTCGATAGGGAAGCGGCTGAGGCTGCCGACGGTGTGGTAGTCGGGCTGGGGATGAACCGCGCTGTAGGGGTAGCGATCGCCAAGACGAGCCTGAAGCTGGGGTAGGTGTTCGGAGCGCAGTTCCTGGAAGCCGATGATGTCGGGATTTTCAGCGCGGATAACCTCGGCGATCGCGTCATAGTCCTGATTGCTCCAGAGGACGTTAAAACTCATCAGCTTCAGCGACAGGCCATCTTGCGCCACCACCGGGGCTGACAGTGGTGCCGGGGCAAACGGGAGGGCAGGCATAAACAGCGGCAAATACCAATGAAGGGCGATCGCCAGCGGTATGCCAAACCCCGCCAACAGTCTCCACTGCCGCTGCCACACACACCTAGGCAAGGCCAACACCAACGGTAAGAGCAGAAAAAACGCCCCGGTATTGAGCAGCGCCAACCACCAAAAGCGATCGAACCAAAGCAACCTTAGCCCCAACCACACGAGTAGGAAAAACAGGTAGAACCGGTTCAGGCTATTGAGCCCAACGGTCAGTTGTTTCAGCATTGATTATTGAATCAGCGCAGCGATCGCGCTGGGTCACCCATGACTGACTCGATCATAGCGCTGTCATAGCCATGTCAGATGTGATTCTTTCGGGTGTGATGCTTTCGGGTGTGATGTTTTCGGGTGTGATGTTTTCGGAGATTGCAATTTGGGCGATTGTATCATCGACAATCTGCTGGGCCAGTGCACCATCCAAAGCAGGTTCAGAAAAAACAAAAATTGATTGTGAGTCGTTCTTGAAACTGGCTCACAATCGCAGTTATCCGACCGACAAACAATCCCACAGAAAAAGCTCCACCATAGTCTTCAATCTCAAATTCACCGTGACGAAAGGGAAACGCCACTTTGCCAACATCAGAAAGGCTAACGCTAACAGCTGGTTGAGATGGAGTACGCAAGGCAAGAGCTGTTAGCAGTCTCAAACATCGAAAATATCGCAAAACATCGCGATTCCGAATATTATTTCGAATCTTACCTTTAATCTCGCGAGCGAGATTCCAGATTCTGGACTGGGCATTTACTGCATATGCATGAACCAGAATCGAAAACAGAGGTGCCAATTCTTGTTCTTGAATCTTTGCTGCACCCAGAGTCGAATCTAGGGCACTGGGTAATGCTAAATAGCGTCTCAAATTAACGGCTAGTTGGGTGCTCAACGTGACAGGCTGATGGGGAATAGAGGAGCTCTTTTGAATCGATCGAGAAGTCGCAATTAACATTGCCGCCATGATCGCGACATTCGTCGTTACCCCTTCTTCATAGCAGCGTTGTACAAACCTCTGACTCAGCTGCGGTGACAGGGTACGACGAATCAAACCGGTCTTTCGGTCAGCGACAGGAATGCAGCGCTTAACGGGCAGATGATCTGGCTTCAGCCTGAGACGATTGAGTAACAGCTGTCCGAGTAAGTGAAAACCGGTCAGTCTGCCCGACAACCCACAAAACCGATTGGGTAAGAGTTGCTCGGCAGGTGGAAAAATTGGCTGTGGTGTTCCGTCATCGGGTAAAGAATATCTATGCAACAGGCGATGACAGATTGAAACGATTTCAGAATGGAGATAACCGCAAGATAAGCCATCAGAAACGGCATGGTGAGTGGTAATCAAAAGATAGTGCAGTTCTGGATCAGGGGTGCACAGCAACACACATTGCATGAGCGATCGCGAGATACAAGCGGTTGGTTTAGCGCGTGTTGAAACCTGTCTTCCCACCTCTCCCCCGCTTGCAACCGGACAACCTCTAAGGCAATGGTAGGCGGCTCCTGGGTTGCAGGCTGTTTCTGGGTTGCAGACTGTTTCTGGGTTGCGAAGTAAAGTTGCCCTCTCCGGTTAACAATTTGAGCGGCCAAAAGGGGGTGTCGGCGACAGCAGATGGATAAGGCTTCTTCGAGTTGCCGAACCGTCAATGGTCCTCGAATACGGCTATAGGTAACAATGTTCCCTGTCAGTGCTTCCTGACTGGACCAATCTAAAGATTGCTCAACGTCACCTAATTTTCGAAGAAGCATAGGATTGAACGCACGCGACAGATGCGCTAGAGGAATGCTTAGCGGGCACAGACCTTGGTCCAAGTGCTACTTCGAAGGTAACGAAAAATAGGTTGCTCTGACGGAAAAATAACCTCCCGTAAGATAGTTTTATACAAGGTACGGATATCTTGGCCAGTACTTCACAGTTGATTAATTCGATTCATTGTTGCGATGTTTTCCGTTCGCTTTGTCTTGACGGCTCAAGACCTTGACGGCTCAAGAAAGCGTTGGCCGTAGGGGGAGTTCAACGGAAAATACGGTCCAACCGGCCTCACTATTGACCGTAATTCGGCCTTGTAGCACGCGAGTGAGGCGATGGACGAGGGCAAGGCCTAGGCCGCTGCCGCCTTGCTTGCGGCGATCGCCATCGGGTACCCGATAAAACTTATTAAACAGCTGGGGCAAGGCTTCCGCCGGAATCTGGGCCGAGTTGCGTACCTGAAACAGCAGACGATTGGCATCACCAGACTTGGGAGCATCGCCCACCACCGCCATACTCAGTTCAATCTTGCCCCCCTCAGCGGTGTATTTACAGGCATTATTGAGCAGTTCTGCCAACAGTCGCTCTAGCTTCTGAGGATTGGAATGGAGAACTGGCAGGGAAGGGGCACTGCGCAAACTGAGTTGCTGCATCGCGCCCCTGGCCCGAAGCTGGAACCGGTGGATCAGGGCTTGGCTAAAAACAGAAGGGTCGATCGCCTCGAGCTGGAGTCGCTCACCTCGGTCTTCGAGTTGCTGTAGCTCCAAGAGATTTTCGACCAGCTCTGTTTCTCGGCTGCATTCCGTCCGCAAAATTTCGAGATAGTGCTCGCGCTGGGTCGAGTCAGGTTTTAGCTGCAGCATCTCGATCGCCAATTTCATGTTCATCAGCGGTGTCCGCATGTCGTGGGACACCGAACTAATCAAATCATCCTTGAGCAGGTTAATCCGCTGGAGTGCCTGCACCTGTTCCTGCAGCCGGTTGACCTGATGATGACGGGCAATGCGGACATTGACTGCTTCTAGCAGTTCTCGCTGAGTGAAGGGCTTGGTGAGGTAGTCATCGGCACCCAGTTGCATACCCTGGCGGAGATCAGCGCGGGCAGTTTTCGCCGTGACAAAAATCAGCGGTATCATGGCCGTCTCGGGACGGGTGCGCAGCTGCGCCAACACACCATAGCCATCGAGATCCGCCATCATAATGTCACAAAGGATCAAGTCAGGGTGGGACTTCAAGGCGATCTCGATGCCCTGGTACCCCCCCGATGCGCCCATGGCATCAAACCCCTCGGCTTCCAGCAGTTCAAGCATGTTGAAGCGCACCGATTCTTCATCTTCAATGACGAGGACTTTTGCCATGGGCGTCCCTGCCGGATTCTGCACAAGAGTTGGAAGCTGAGCTAACTGCATCGTGAATGGTGTGGATAAAAAGCTGCGTTGACGAAGCCAAGATGGCTCATGACCCGAACCAGCACCCTCTCTCTACTGTAGTTAAAATTCCACAGAGAGATTGTTTAGAATGTGTGTGGTTGGCCGTGATCTTACTGAAGCTTTGATAGAGATCCCAAAGCACTTTGGCCGTAGATGCGCAAGCTTTTAGCTCCCTAGCCCATCATAAGAGATTTTTATCCGAGAATTCTCGCAGTCCGGAGAAAATTTCGGCGGAGGAAATCGCTCGCTATGATGGAGAGGCGGTTAAGCAATGTCAATTCTTGTGGTCGCCATTATCAATTCTGCTACTCCGTTTGAGCCTTCGGTCTCCAAGTCCCCGCTCAGCTCCATGGCTTGGCATCGACTCGATGCCCTGTGGGAGGGTGGAGAGCATGCGATTCAGCAGGGCCTGCCCCATAGTTTGCTGGGGCCTGCTTGGCAGATTTTGCTGTTGGGCGATGGCTCACCGACGCGGCATTTGCAGCTGCTGACGGGGGAGAGTACGGAAGTTGATGTGATTGACATGTCCCTGGTGGAACAAGATGACGATGGTGCTCCGCGGCTGGTGAAGGTGGTGCCGGGGCCGAGGCTGCGGCGACAGGTATGGCTACGAACGGCATCGGGGCAACGGTTGGCCTATGCCACGTCGTGGTGGGAGGCGGCCCATGTAGATGAATATTTGCAAAATCGCGCGATTCCCGTTTGGCAGAGTTTGGCCCGGCTGCGGACGGAGTTGTATCGGGATGTGCAGGGGGTGCATCAGGGGCATTCGCGATCGCTCGAAGATGCCTTTGGTCAGGCGGGGCCGTTTTGGGGACGACATTATATTTTTTGGCACCATGGGCAGCCGCTGACCCTGATTTATGAAGTGTTTTCGCCCTATTTGGAGCGCTATTTGGGGCCGATGTCGGGCGGCGTGACTAATGAGCCATTGGGCCAAAGAGATTGAGCTCAAGAGATCGAGCTCAAGAGATTGAACCAGTGTGGGAAGATGGGGGGTGGGATCGCATCCCAAGCCGTTGGGGTCGTTAACGTTTGAGTAGTTAGAGCTTGAACTGACATGAATATCCTTCACGGCACCTGGATTCCAGAAACGACTGATGGCTTTCGCCAGGGGGGAGGTTTTTACCTTTGGCTAGAGACCGAAGCCCCGGCTACGCCCATGTCATCCGCCAATCGGTCAAAAAAAACGTCGAAAAAAACAAGCGTAGGCGATCGCTCCCGCTATCACCGCCTCAAGCCCCAACTGGCCCAATTTCTTAGCGATGAGCTGGGCTTTCGTGTCTCGCCCCATTTCCATCTGCAAGATTTGATTACCCCTCAATACTTCTTGCTACCGAGCAGCGGGGGCGAGGCCTTGCCGTCGCTAGAACTCTCGCGCTACCTAGAGGCGGAGCTGCCAGAGCAATTTGACTGGCAATATTGGCCGGTCGATTGCTACAAAGTGGGTACCTACAGTAAAACGACCAAGGACTACCGCGATCGCCTCCCCTACATCCTCCAGCTGCTGCCCGAACTCCAGTTCCTCGCTCGGCACAATCTTGCGGATGTCCAGCTTGGCGCAGACTTACTGTTTTGGCTTTCCTATACCCAAGCTTTCAAGATTGTCATTTTTAAGGATCAGTATATTCCCGCCCTCATCCATCGAGCCTGCACCGGAAAGTGGAAGTACGAGTTATACCCGACCTGGGAAATTATCAGTGCTCAGTATGAAGCAATACTTGAGCAGGCGTCGGTGCGAATGCCCCTGAGCTGTGCTTCTGGGTTTGATCGGCTGCCAGCCGCAGGGGCGGTGGAATTGCGCGATCGCCCCTCACTCCTACGACATTTCTCTGAAGTTTTGCTAGAACAACTGATTGCCCAGACCGATATTCCGGCTGCGTTTCAGAAAAAAATTGAAGGCTCTTTGATCAGCCAATGTCGCTTGGGCAAGATGCTCCCGTCCAATGTCGCTCCGGCGGAATTGGATACCTACCAGGAATGGCAGGTGTGGCGCGATCGCATCACGCGCACCCAAACCGAATTGCCATTTTATCTCTATTTTGTCCTACAAGATCCTGCTGAGCCTAATGGGGTTTGGACGTTGTTATTTCAAGTTGCGCCGAAGTCGGACCCCTCGCGACAGATCACACTCCAGGATTACTGGCGAATGGCACCGAAGCAGCAGGAAAAACTCCGTCAGCAAGTCGATGTCAACTTTGAGCAAAATTTGCTGCTCAATTTGGGCTATGCGGCGCGGATGTATCCCAAACTGGATGAAGCGCTGGCGACCGATCGACCGACTGGAATTGTCATCGATTTGGGAACCGCGTTTAACTTTTTACGCGAGTCCGCTTGGGTGTTGGAAGATGCGGGTTACAAAGTCATAGTTCCCGCCTGGTGGACTCCCGCAGGGCGGCGACGAGCCAAAGTCAAGCTGCGGGCAACGGGAAAATCGACGGGGGGCGGCGATCCGGCCAAGAGTTATTTTTCATTTGACACCTTGATCAGCTACCAGTACGAGTTATCTATCGGTGGTGCCAAGATCAGCCAGAAGGAATGGGAACAACTGGTGCAGTCGAAGGGCGATTTGGTGCATTTTCGCGGGCAGTGGATGCAGCTTGATGCGTCAAAAATGCAAGAGATGCTGAGCTTTTGGCAGACCCATCAACAGAATAACCCAAGCTTGAGTTTGATGGATTTCATCAAGCTGACGGCGGAGGCGGGGGATGAGGTGGAAGTGGACTATTCTCGCGATCGCGCCCTCAACGATATGCTTAGTAAGCTAGGCGACAGTAGCAAGCTAGAGCCAATCGTCGAGCCCAACGGTTTTGTCGGCAACTTGCGCGAGTACCAAAAGCGCGGGGTGTCTTGGCTAGCTTATCTGGAGCAGCTGGGGCTGAACGGCTGTTTAGCGGATGATATGGGCTTGGGTAAAACGGTGCAGGTGATTGCTCGGCTGGTGCAGGAGCGAGAGGCGATTGGGGCGATTGAACCCACCTTGCTGATTGCACCGACATCTGTCGTTGGGAACTGGCTGCGGGAGCTTGGCCAATTTGGGCCTAGCTTGCGGGCGATCGTGCACCATGGCACCGAACGAATTTTAGATCAAGCGCAATTTCAAACGATCTGCCAAGACCTGGATGTGCTAATTACCTCGTTTACCCTGGCTCGCAAAGATGCCAAGCTGTTGCAGTCGGTCGTTTGGCGACGCATTGTCCTAGACGAAGCCCAAAACATCAAAAATCCTAAAGCCGCCCAAACTAAAGCGATTCTCAAACTTAAAGCCCGTCATCGCCTCGCACTCACAGGCACTCCGGTGGAAAATCGTCTCCTCGATCTCTGGTCAATTTTCAATTTTCTCAACCCCGGTTATCTGGGTAAAGAAAATCAGTTTCGCCGTAACTTCGAGCGCCCAGTTCAGCGCTATAACGACCCGGTTAAATCCACCACGCTGAAAAAATTGGTCGAGCCATTTATTTTGAGACGGGTCAAGACCGATGCAGCGATCATCAAAGATTTGCCAGACAAGGTTGAGCAAAAACTGTATTGCAATCTGACCCAGGAACAAGCATCGCTCTACGAAGCGGTGATCAAAGACATTGAAGGTAAATTAGAGGCAACGGAAGGCATTAAGCGCAAGGGTTTGATTTTGGGTGCACTGACCAAATTAAAGCAAATTTGTAATCACCCGGCTCAGTTTTTGCACGATGGCAGCGAGTTTTCGGTGGCGCGATCGCACAAGCTCGAACGCCTACTCGAAATGACCGATGAGGTGATCGAAGAAGGCGAAAGTATGTTGATCTTCACCCAGTTTCGTGAAATTGGTGATGCCCTCGAGCAGCATCTCAAACACAACTGTCACTACAATACCTACTATATCCACGGAGGCACCAGCCGCAGCCGCCGTGAGCAGATGATCAGTACCTTCCAGAGCCCTGAAACAGAAGCGTCAATTTTTATCCTTTCGCTTAAAGCTGGGGGGGTTGGCATTACCCTAACGAAAGCAAACCATGTGTTTCACTTCGATCGCTGGTGGAACCCTGCGGTGGAAGATCAAGCCACAGACCGCGCCTTTCGGATTGGTCAAAAGAAGAATGTATTTGTTCACAAATTTGTAGCAACTGGGACGCTAGAGGAAAAGATCGACAAGATGATCGAGGACAAGAAAAAACTGGCTGGAAGTGTGGTCGGTAGCGATGAATCTTGGCTTTCTGAATTGGACAATGATGCCTTTCGGCAGTTGGTAGCTTTAAACAAAAATGCGGTTTTAGATTAGTTATTTTGATTGGGGATTGATTGGGGATTGATTGGCAACCGACTCGCAACTGACCCGCGATTGATTAGTGATATTGACGAATAAACAAGCGTTTTGCAGTTCGAGTAAAAGCCACATAGCAAAGCTGATTGCGCTCCACCACCTTGCTATTGCTCATCAGATTGGGCAAGTCTACAAATACATCTTGAAAGGTTGAGCCCTGACTTTTGTGGACAGTGAGGCTGTAGGCATAGCGCATTTCGTGGAAAAACTGTTTCAGCTCCCAAAAACTTTTCCAAGACTTAGACGCCGCATGGCCTTTGAGAATCATCTGGAAGCGATCGCTCTCATCCTCATGCAGTACCCGCAACCGCCGAGACTTGCCCTCTTCGGTTTCAATCTCCAAAGACCAAGTGCGCCAGCGCTCATTGAGCACCGGATCTTGAACCTTCGCACGATAGATTTCGAGCACTTCGCATTCTTCTGAGGTTTGCAAAATGATGCCGTCTTCCTCAAGACAAGGCGTGTTGGCCAATAGCCGCTCTCCGGCCACAAAACGCGGAATATTGGTGCCATAAATTGCAGCACGGATACGCTGATTCAGGGCTTGAACCCGTTCGTTGGTGTAGGCCAAAACCCGAACTTGATCGGGATTGCGTTTGTAAGTTTCACTGGTGAAGGCCCGCAGCAAAAGCTTGTCCCAGGTGTCGGAGGCCACAGCAAAAATCCCCTCAGTGTTGTCTGGGGTGCGATCGCTCTCCAGCCGAGGCATCACAGGCCGGGTCAAATTGCGCCGCACATCGTCCGCCAGTAGACCCACCGCGCTGCCGTAGCGGACCACTTCGGTGAGATCCGTGCGATCGTAAATTTCGGCAAAACAGGGGGACTCCGTTTCATTCACAGGAGGCAACTGAGCCGAATCCCCGACAAATAAAATCTGAGTTTCAGCGTCCAACCGAGAGACCGATTTGACCAGCAGCTCCCACATCTCTTGGTTGATCATTGAGCATTCATCCACGACCACGAGAGCATAGCGGCTGATCAGGCTGTCGCGGCTGCGATCGGGAACAAACTTTTGGTTGCCGGTGTCTTTATCAATCGTGGGTTGGAGGCCCAACAGTTTGCAGCAGGTCATACAGTCCACTTCTAAATGCCAGCGCTGGGCCATGCTGGCCAAGACTTTGGTGGCCTTGTTGCTCAGGGCGGTGAAGACGATGGGGCGCTTGTCTTGGCGATCGCGCAACGCCGTAATCAAAGCTTGCAGCAACGTTGTTTTTCCCGTGCCCGCATAGCCCGTCAACAAATAGAGCTTCTCGCCCCGTTCCACAAAATCCAGCAGCGCCTGCAGCGCCGCGATTTGCTGCTCGCTAAGGGTAATGCCAGCGAGTACCTGGGCGGCTGACGCGGGTGGCGGCGGGACGGAACGGTGGGGCACTGGGAATGGGGAGTGGGGAATGGGTATGGAGTAGTTCTAAGAAATGTTGGGGAGTAAGGGAAAGGGAGCAGATTGTGACAGGATGAAGCCAGAACGGTCACCATGTAGCTTAGAGCACTGCAATCGTTATCCTGTTTGTTGTTCTGTTGGCAGATTCCCCGATGCTGGTTTTAGAAACGCTGTTCTGTTGATCACTTTGCTCTTCCAGTGACGCATTCGCTCGTTCTTCGGCCTGTTCTTCATCAAACCGCGCGATCGCGGCATTCTAATCATGAACGCCAACGAGATGCTTAAAGATGCGCTCAAATGCGCGATTTTGTCCAAGGAAGCCTACGATGATTTTTCGCCCAGGTTTCGATCTCGCACGTTCCCCCATATGGTACCCCAGTTGGTTGAAGGACGAAAAACCGATACCCAATGCCTGGTTTTGGCTGAACAGATAGCGGCAGTGACCCAGTTGTTTATTGTGTTTCGCGGCAGCGACTCGGAGCGAGACTGGGGGATCAACTTGAATTTTCGACAGGCGGCAGCCGAATATTTTAAACAGGAAGTGGTCAAGGAGGCCATTCTAGAGGAAAAGCAACAAGTCTATCCTTACCCCGGCAGAAGTCAGTCTGGAGCCAAAATGCACCAAGGCTTTGTAGATGCCTATGCATCTGTTCGGGATGCAATTCATGAGGTGATCCAAACTCATCCCGCCACTCGAGTCGCGGTGGCCGGGCACAGTCTGGGCGGGGCGGTGGCGACGCTGTGTGCGGTGGATCTTCAGTACAATTTTGGGCCGAAGTTTGGCATCATATCTGCTGGTGCGAGGGCTATGGAGCCGGCTCCCACGTCGGCAGAGGGCGCAGCCCAAACCGCTGATGGCGCAATCCAAACCGCAGATGGCATTACCCTTTATACCTTTGGTTCACCGCGCGTGGGCAATGGCGGCTTTCGCGAGTCGTTCAACCGACGGGTTCCCCAGAGCTTTCGCTTTGTCTATGGCATGGACTTGGTGCCGACGTTTCCCCGCCCGTGGCAAAATTATAGCCACGTAGACCAGGAATATCGCTTGGGCCAACGGTTGAGGTTTGATTTCATCACCCGTCGTTTCCAAGATCACAAAATTGAAAACTATATTGACGCCCTGCGGGCTGAGGCGCGGGAGGCTGGCGTTTTGGAGGCGGAGGATCTGGTCGGCGTTAGGGCTCAGCGGTGGTAGAGCAGTTCGGTCTCGGCGATCGCCCCTCGTTCGTCCACCCAGATCAGCTCCGCCTGCTCCACCCGCCCTTGGCTCAGGGTCACCCGTGAGAAATTTCGCAACACCTGGCCTCGATGCTGAATAATTCTGGGACAACGGGCAGCGTTGACATAGAGGGTGTCATTTCGATAGACGGTGCAAGTGCGTAGGCGGTCTTGGCGATGGCGCAGATTGTGGTGCATGTGGCCAAAACCGACCAGGGGGACAGATTTTCCGGCGGCTTTGATTTGGGCGATCGCCTGTTCAAAATCCGGGTCGCCATAGTCTTCGCCGGGCATTTTCCAGTCCTTGCCACAGATATCCTCGGCGCGATCGCCCAGCCCCGTCGGCCCATTGTGACCGATTAGCAGCAGTTGCTCGTGGGGCGAAGCGAGGGCAGCCTGGCAAATTTTGGCGCTGGATTCCTCAAAACTGCCGACGCCAAAGCGCTCCCGGTAAAAAGTTTTATTTTTCCACTCCGGCCCACCCCAGCTAAACGGGCGGCTGCCCACGACGCTCAGCCCCAAGGCAGGAAAATCCTGACGACCATAGCCGACCCGACAGGATTGCAACAGCTCAAGCTGCAGTTGAAATCGATCCTCCTCTACGAGATTGTACGGACGTTTGCGGCGACCCCAGGACGTGGCGGTGTACCAGGCGTCGTGGTTGCCAAAAATGCTGGCTTTGGGTAGATCCAGTGCCGCTACGCCACGGACGGTGCTTAGGGATTCGTTGCCAAAGTCGCCGACAAACAGAACCAAATCCACCCCGAGGCCTTTGAGGGCCGAAGCATCAGCGGCGTCCCATTGCTCGTGAATATCGCCGACGAGGGCGATCGTGAGAGATGGGGGGGAGGAAGACGCAGGCATGGGTGAGGTGGGCGAGGAGAAAGGACTCGATCAGTTGGCAACTGGCGATAAATCGCGGTGGATCTTTCGCAAATCCACTCGATTGTAGGGACAGATGATGCATAACGACGGCAAAACGGGCGTATTAGATTGTGAGCAATATTTTTGGGGCTTGGGATGAATGGGCCTTGACCTTGATTCCTAAGACTGCTCACGTCGAGTCGGGAATATGGGATTTCTGGAATTGCCGTTTGGGTCGAGGAGTCCATATGATGGAGCTAAGCCTGGGTAATCCGTAAATTTACTTCAGTAATTTTGCGGAAAGAAGGATTCTACTGCTCTGAGTCAGCGTTGTTTGCGGTTCCAACCGCTAAACCATCAACGGCTGCTTGAGAAGAGGAAACTACCCCCAGGGGTAATACTGCGTCAGTTTTCTGTGGTCTAGAGTTGTGGAGTCACAGCGAATGAATTGCAGTAAAAAGGTCGCAGTCAGTTGAGGGTTAACCGGGGTTTCGTTGATCGATCGCGTTGATCGATTGTGTTGATCGATCGCGTTGATCGATTGTGTTCACCGATGACGTTCACCGATGACGTTCACCGATGACGTTCACCGATTGCGTTTGTCCAGTTGCTCTCCTCCAAAATTTGGCTCACCCATCCCGATGACTCTGTTTAGACTATTCACTTTCTGAGGAAGAATATGAATCGTTCGCATCTATCACGGATTCACGATCGCACCCCGCGTTCGAAGTTTATTTCGGTTTTGGCAACGCCGTTCGTGATGCCTTTGCTGGCATCATGGATTTGGAGTGGAGCGATCGCCCTACCGCTGGTGCTACCCCAAGTCGCCCAGGCCCAGTCTAATTCCGAGTTGCTGATTAAAAGGACGTTGATGCTGGGCGATCGCGGCGCGGATGTCTTGCAGCTCCAGCGAGCGCTAGTGGAGCGAAGATTACTCAGGGTTTCGATTCCGTCGTCCCAGCGAGAAGGCTACTTTGGCCCAACCACGGAGGCTGCGCTCAGGGCCTTTCAGAGCTCCGAGCGCGACCTGGTGGCGGACGGCGTCCTTGGCGAAAAAACCTTCCGGCGTCTGTTTGGGGTCGGAGCCATTCCCTCGAAGACCTTTTCCATTGGGGTGATGCAAGCTCAGCTAGCTGAGTTGGGCTACTATCGCGGTGGCTTGGATGGCCAGTTTGGCTCAGCGACGTCGCGATCGCTGCAAGATCTACGCGATGAGGTGTTTGTTAATGTCAGCCCGCGCGAGGATCGGTTGGAGGAGACCTTTGCTCAGGTTGATAGCTACTACCGCGAGCGACGTGTCTCGGAGAACTTGCCGGCTCGCTCGATACTCGAAGAACGCGTCAGACAGCGCCTCCCCGCTGAGCAGCTCCTGAGCTGGGGCGGCAGAATTCCCAGCCGGGGATACGACACGATTGGCGGTGGTGGTGGTGCTCCCCCACGAGATGCTTGGTCTCCCTACCGAGTGATTGTTCCTGTTGGGAAGAATCCGGAGTTGCTGTGGGAGGTACGCAGATTTGCGCCCGATGCCTTTAAGCAGGAAAGCTCGCGGGGTGACTATGTGCAAGCGGGGGCCTACGGCGATCGAGAGACTGCCGATGCCCGTGCAAACTTACTCAAGGATCGCGGTTTTGATGCTCGGGTGTTTTATCGCGACTAGGGATTCTTCGCCAGAGATCCCGAGTCCACTGAAACTGACGATGTCACTTCTGGCGTCGTTTCTGCAGACACCACATTTGCTGCCTCCATCGCCGCGTCCATTGTCGCCTCTAGCTGCTGCGCTAAATGCTGCACATGGGGCGGCTCAAACAGGGTGTGGTGGTAGCCGGTAATGGTGTGAATGTGCACCCCCGATCGCGCCACACGCGCCACACGCGGCACTTGCGTCATGCGCATTTCACTGCAGAGGAAACAGTCGATCGCCCCAGCGTAGGCTTCAGGCTGATGCTGGGCCGAAGCAGATTCATAGCGCCGTAGCAACTGGATATCCCGCCCCACCTCGGTCGCACCTTGGCCCTGGGCTTGGTGGAGACGCGATCGCCATTTTTCAAGGCCAATTTTGAGCTGCTCTCGCCCGACCCGCAGACGATTGCCGATCTTTTCACGGATATACCCCAGCCCAAATTCCCTGAGGTTTTGCTGATGGGTCTGCCAAGTCTGCAGCTCTGCCTCCCAGGTCGCATCCAAAAAGGCCAACAGTGACACCGTTTCGCCCTGGTGCTGGAGACATTGGGCAATTTCAAAAGCGAGCTTCGAATTATCGCAGTAGCCGCCTAGGAAATAGGGGCCTTGGGGCTGAACCTGTCGCAGATCTGCAACGCAGGCTTGGGCGACCGCTCCCAGGGAGAACTCCGGCAACGCCAGCAGCCGCTCGGTGGCCCCAAAAATGTTGATGCCATAGATTGGAGAATCTGAACCAAAGTGTGGAGCCAGCAGGGTTGCAAAGCTCATGGCGTTGATAAAAAAGAAGGGCGGTTTGCGGCCTGAGGGCTTGAGAGGCATGATGGTGTTTTCAGTTGGGGCGATCGCGCCTGTCTGCCCAACAAGCCCTTGTCCATTGCTTCGCAACTCATCAATTAATTCGGCTAGAGCCGCCAGCGTCGGTGCTTGAAACAAGGCAGAGAGGGTCAGCGGGGTACCAAATTGTTTTTCTAATTGAACCAACAGACGTAGGGCCGAGAGCGAATCTCCCCCCAATTCAAAAAAGTTGCTTTGGGGCTGGATGCCCTCGATGCCAAGGAGGGTCTGCCAGATTTGTACCAGCGGTTGCTCGCAGGGCTTTTGGGTTTGAGGGAAAGGGAGTGAAGTGGGTGGGGCGATCGCAGCTCCATTGTTTGCCAGACTACTCGGCGCAGGTAGGGCCGCGCGATCGACTTTTCCATTGGGATTAAGAGGCAGCGCTTCCAGACAGACGAAGGCAGCCGGAACCATGTAGTCTGGTAACTGGCGGCTCAAAGACTGTCGCAATTCGGCTGTGCTCACCCCTTGGCCCGGTTGGGCAACCCAGTAGGCCACTAGACGCTTTTGCCCAGGATAGTTTGCTCGGATTTTGTCTTCTCGAATTTTGTCTTCTCGGATTTTGTCTTCTCGCACTTTGTCTTCTCGCACTTTATCCTCTCGCACGATCACCACTGCCTGCTTCACCGCTGGATGTTGATGCAGGCAAGTTTCAATTTCGCCGAGTTCGATGCGGTAGCCGCGCAGTTTAATTTGGTTGTCCATGCGACCCAAGCAGTCGAGCCGACCATCGGGCCGATAACAGCCCAAGTCACCTGTTCGGTACAGGCGAGCACCGGGTTCAGGGCTCCAAGGGTCGGGCACGAAGCGGTCTGCGTTCCGCTCGGGCCGGTTGAGATAGCCCCGAGCGACACCCAATCCCCCAATGCAAATTTCGCCGATGGCTCCCTCTGGCACCTGCTGCTGTTGTTGATCAAGCAAGTAAATCTGCATATTTCCCATGGGATGTCCCACGGACACCCGAACCTCCGGGGGCTCGTCCGACGACGGGGGCTCAAGGGGTAGCCAATATTGCGTGGCGGCGACGGTGGCCTCGGTGGGGCCATAGGCGTTGATCAGCTGGGCCTGTTGGCCGACGTGGCGTTGCCATTGGGCCACCTGTTCTGGGTTGGCGGGTTCGCCGATAATGATTGCCCGACGAATGGAACGAGGGAGCGGGTAGCCACCGGAGACCATTTCGGCAATCAGCAAGTTCCAGTAGGCGGTGGGCAAGTCGAGCACCGTGACGCCCCAGGCGTCACAACAGGCTAAAAATTGCGGAATCGATTCGGTCAGGCTGGGGGTGCGCAGGGCTAGGGATCCCCCCGAGATCAAGTAAGGAAAGATTTGTTCGACGGAGAGGTCGAAGTTGATCGTGCTAAATTGCAACACGCGATCGCCCCCACCAATGCCGTAGGCCTCCTGAGCCGCCCAGCAAAAATTGACCAGGGAGCGATGCTCGATCATGACCCCCTTGGGTTTGCCGGTGGAGCCGGAGGTGTAGATGATGTAGGCCAGATTGTGCGGCTGGGCGAGGGGGGGGAGGTTTTGTTCGGGGAAGGCTTGTGCTGCTGGGTTTGGGTCGGAGGGCGGGATGAAGGTTGCGCGATCGCCATCCCCCCAATCCTCAATCCAAATCCGAGGGACACCCAAATCCGGCAGACAAGTGGCATGTTGGCGTTGTCCCAGCAACAGCACGGGCTGGGCGTCTTCAACAATCACCGCCAAGCGCTCGGCGGGATAATTGGGATCTAAGGGCAGATAGGCTCCCCCTGCCTTGAGAATGGCCAATAGGCCGATAAACAGATCGAAGGAGCGATCGATACAAATCCCCACAAGGCTTTCGGCTTGGACACCTTGCGATCGCAGGTGGTGTGCCAATTGGTTGGCACGGCGGTTGAGCTGGTCGTAGGTGAGCTGTTGCTGGTCGTAGATCAAGGCGACAGCGTCGGGAGTGCGGGCAACTTGGGCTTCAAACAGCTCGGGGATACAGCGATCGAGGGGCCAGTCTCGGGTGGTGGCGTTACGATCAAGCAGGCCGCCAGAATGCAAGCGCTCAGAATGCAAGCTGTCAGAGTGCAGGCTGCCAGACCCCGAGCCGCTCGTGTCAGTGGCCGTGCTCGTGATCATGTCAGTAACTGTGCCCGTGGCCGTGCCAGTAACCATGCTCGCGACTGCACAGCGACTCTTCTCATTCTCCGTCATGGGATTTCCTCTTGCTCGATCCACGTCTTGCGTCAGTGTTTCCACGCTGACCAAACCTACGGGGTATCTGGGCTCAAGCCGGAAAGTTTATGGCGAAGGAGAAAAGGCCAGAGTCAAGCGCTCACCGACTATTCACCGCTGCGGAGCTTATCCAACACCGAACGATCCTCTAGGGTTGAAGTATCACCTGAGACCTCCTCCCCGGCGGCAACCTTGCGCAAGAGCCTGCGCATAATCTTGCCCGATCGCGTCTTGGGCAATGCATCCGTGAACCGAATCTCTGAAGGGCGAGCCAGGGCTCCGATCTCCTGAACCACGTGATCTTTAATGCTCTGCATCAAGCTCTCTGATTCCAGTTGACTACCTTCTAGGGTGACGAAGGCAAACACCTCTTCCCCCTTAACGTCGTCGGGGCGACCCACGACTGCCGCCTCTGCCACGGCGGGGTGCGAGACCAGAGCGGACTCGATTTCCATCGTGCCTAGGCGATGCCCGGAAACACTGATCACGTCATCGACGCGGCCCATCACCCAGAAGTAGCCATCTTCATCAATTCGGGCTCCATCGCCCGCAAAATAAACTGGCTCCCCCGGAATCTGTTCCCAATAGGTCTTGCGGAAGCGCTCGGGATCGCCGTGCACGGTGCGCAGCATACTCGGCCAAGGGTGACGGATCACGAGATAGCCGCCCTCGCCTGACGGCACGGGGTTGCCGTTCAAATCTACGACATCTGCCATGATCCCAGGGAAGGGGCGTGTGGCGGAACCGGGCTTAGTGGGGATGGCACCGGGCAGCGGCGAAATCATAATGCCGCCGGTTTCCGTTTGCCACCAGGTATCGACGATCGGGCAACGCTCCCCACCAATCACCCGGTGATACCACATCCACGCTTCAGGGTTAATCGGCTCACCGACCGTTCCCAGCAGACGTAGGGAGGACAAATCCCGTGCCTGGGGCAATGCTTCGCCCATTTTGATGAAGGCTCGAATGGCAGTCGGGGCGGTGTAAAAAACCGAGACTTTATATTTTTCAATCACGTCCCAGAAGCAGCCAGGATTAGACTTGCGTGGCGCACCCTCGTACATCAGCGATGAGGCTCCGTTGGACAGCGGCCCGTAGACGATGTAGCTGTGGCCGGTAATCCAACCCACATCGGCGGTACACCAGTAGATATCGTCTTCTTGTAGGTCAAAAATCCACTTCGTTGTGATGTGGGTGTAGAGGTTGTACCCCCCGTGGTGTGGACGACGCCTTTGGGTTTGCCGGTGCTGCCGCTGGTATAGAGGATAAACAGTGGGTCTTCGCTGTCCATGGGTTCGGCAGGACAGCTGGGGGGCACGGTCTGGCGCAGGTCGTGCCACCAATGATCCCGGCCCGGTTGCATGGGGATGGTTTGGCGGGTGCGCTGCACTACGAGAACGTTCTCGACGCTGGGAGCGGCGTTGTTCTCTAGGGCCTGATCGACTTGGGTTTTGAGCTCGACGATCGCATCCTTCCGCCAGCCACCGTCGGCGGTGATCACCAGTTTGGCTTGGCCGTCGTTGAGGCGATCGCGCAAAGCCTCAGCGCTAAATCCGCCAAACACCACGCTATGGGGTGCGCCAATACGGGCACAGGCGAGCATGGCGATCGCGGCCTCGGGCACCATGGGCATGTAGATTCCTACGACATCGCCTTTGGTGATCCCCAGCTTTTTCAGGCCATTGGCGAACAAACAGACTTCGCGATGCAGCTGGGCGTAGGTCAGCACCCGAGAATCGCCGGGTTCGCCTTCCCAAATGATTGCGGGTTTGTTGCGCCGTTCGTCGGTGAGGTGACGGTCTAAGCAGTTGTGGGTGATGTTGAGCTTGCCCCCCTTAAACCACTGGGCCTCGGGTGGATTCCAGACCAAGGTTTGCTCCCAGGGCTCAAACCATTCCAGCTCTTGCTGGGCCAGGTCGTCCCAGAAGGCAGCGGGGTCAGCCTTGGCCCGCACATAGAGATTGTGATAGTTGTCGAGATTCTTGACGTGGGCCGTGCGCGAAAATTCTTCGGAGGGATAGAAGAGACGATTCTCTTGCAAAACAGATTCGATCGAGCCCTCGTTGGGGGCGCTCAGGTCAGGGGCACGGCGGTCAGTGCGATCGCTAGCCATGGCAGCACCTGCCGCTGCTAAACCAGCTGCGCCTAAGCCAGCTGCGCCTAAACCTGTGGCTGCTAAACCGGCTCCAGCGATCGCCCCTGTCGGCAAAGCGTCTGGAGCCGAAGCAAACTGGGGGGTAGATCTTGCTAGCGCAGGATCTTCGGGAATGGAGTCTTCGGGAATGGAGTTTTCGGGAATGGAGTTTTCGGGAACCGTTTCTTCGAGCGTTTCGAGGGTTGAGTCTTCAGGCGGGGCAAGAGGGTGTGTGATGGGAGGTTGATCTGTAATGCGATCGCCCGAACTGCTTGGATCTCGCATCTCCCGCATCTCTGTTCCGATATTGCCCCCTGCTGCTGCCTCTGTCGAAGTTCCCACCGCACCGGTCACGCCCAGCTCCGGCAGCGTAATCGAGCCTTCTGTCCCCCCAGGGCGAGTGCCACCGGTGGCGTCTGGGGAGGTCGTGCGACTGGATTGCCCTTCGCTCTCCTCCTCGTCGCCCGCACCCGCTGCCAGCCACCACAGCAGCCCCCCGCCAGCGGCCAGGGCAGCTAGGGGGAGCAGTCCCCAAAGTTTTGATCCTTTGGGGGTTTGTCTGTGATTGCTCCCCCATCTGCCGCTGAAACCTCGCGACCCGTCTCTGGGATGGCCCCGTCTGGGGTTGTACCCCCAGCGAGATCAGTCGTCGCCCAGGCGTCGCGCCGGCTTCAGCTGCGGGTGTTGTCGGTACGGCTGGGATGGTCTGGGTTCCCGTCTCATTGTTGGCGGTGCTGGCGGCGGGACTGGCGGCGGGACTGGCGGCGATCGCCCCCTGGGCGGCCGTTAGAGAAAGAGAATGGGTCGCAGGATTTTTCCCCGCAGCAACGGCCTGGGCCTCCGCCGCTTCCACCGCGTTGATGGCCGCTTGACCTGGTGCATTGGTCGCTAAACCCAAGAACGAGCTCACGGCCTCATTCGGTTCGCCCTTATAAACCAACACCCGAGGCTGGGAGTAGGGATAGGCTGCATTATCCGGCAGTACTTTGTGCATGGGGATCACCTTGATCCCCGGTAAATCCTTCACTTGACTGTAGAGCGCATAGCCCACGCCATCCTTGCCCAGGGCTGCTACCATCGCTGCCGTATTCTCTTCGCTGAGGGGTTCGGCGGTGGTGCCTGTCTGGAACGGAGCAGATTGGAAGGCCGGGTAGGTTTTGAGCGATTGGCGGGTGTCGCTGGTGGCGGGCCGATCGATCAACCGAATCGGCCCCGCACTCCCGCCCAGCGCCGACCAATCCTTGATTTCACCCCGAAAAATCTGAGCAAACTGCGCATAGCCAATATCCCCCGCAAAGGGATTGTCTTTGCCAACGACGATGGCAATTTTCTCCCGGTCTAAGATGACGGGTGTGAAGCCTTGCGCCTTCTCCGCCGCTGTTAGGGATCGGGCGATCGCAGCCAGATCGATTTCACCCGCCGATAGACGTTTGAGGGCCTGTTCCGTGCCGCTGCTGCTGAGGTTGACCGCAGCTCCGACGAACTGACCCTCGTAGCTTTGTTTGAGGGATTGACTAAACGCGGTCATACTCTCGGCACCGTCGAGTTTAACCGTTGTCCCCTTAGACACCGCCGGGGGCAAGGCAAAGGTCTGGGTCTCGCCGGTCTGGGTCTCGCCGACCTGTGCTGCTGCAGGTTTGGCGGACGGCTGCTCTGGATCCACAGCTCTCGCCTTTGTCGCATCAAAAAGCGTTATGGCAACGCCCAGAGGCAAAATTGTCAAGCTTGCCCACAGCAGCATTCGAGAAAAACCGATACCCGTTTTGATTGCCATGTCAAATAAGTTTAAACGTTTTTGAAAGGAAAAGAAGGCGAGACGCCAGAGCTAGGCCCAATATCTCAGCTCGGTTCACAGGAGTCAATCGCCTGGGAAACTGGACAAATATTTAGACAAATACCAGACAAATAGCTGAATAAACAGAGGTCAAGCCAAAGTCTTCGAAAGATCACGAAGAGCGGTGAAAGCAGATCAGCTTCTCAAAGCATTACTCACGCGAGTTACAGCTAGGGCAAAAAGCAAACTTGCCCCCGGCGCGCAGGCCAAGGGCAAGTGTCATTACCATAAGACAGCGGGACAGGCAGAAACCTGACCTCTGACCCGCTGTCTTCAGCGAACTAGCCGTTCGTCGTCTCATCCCATCGATCTCGAGCTGCGTCCGAGGCCTCTGTGGTCGCGCCCTGGACACCCTCCGCGAGGTTAGATGCCCCATCTCTGGCACCACTCACAAGGTCAGATGCGCCATCTTTGACGCCACCGGCCAAATCAACAGCGCCATCTTTGACATTCCGAGCTGCATCGCCGGTTACATGGGCTGCATCGCTGAGGGCATCCTTCACGCGACCGAACAAGCCGGTGGTCGCACCTGCGACATTACCGGCTCCATCGACGGCGTTGCCTGCTGCGTCCTGGGTGCGGTTGAACAAATTGCCAACGCCTTTGCCAGCGGCGGCGGCTCCGCCCAGGGCAGCTCCGCCTAGGCCAGCTGCTGCTGCACCTACACCTCTAACCACGTTGCCCGTGCCCTGGGCTGCATTCCCTGCAGCATTTCCCAAGCCCGTACCGATGTCCGTGCCCACGCCTTTAATGTTCGAGCCGACGCCCCTAACACCATCTACTGCACCAGTCCCCAGGTCTCTGGCTCTGGACTGAATCCCATCGATGGAATCGCCAATACCAGGGCGAGCTGGGTCAGGGCGGTAGCCATCATTTTGCAGATTATCTGCTTGAAACGTGCCGGTTCGGCTGTCTCGACCTGCGTTGGCACCAACAGCAATGCGATCGCGATCGCGCATCTCTTCTTCCCGCTCGTCGTCCTTACCGGCAGCCAGCCACCAGAGCAAACCACCCCCAGCAGCCAGACCGGCCAGGGGCAAGATGCCCCAAAGCGGCGAAATGCTGCGATCGACTCCGGCAACCGCGTTAGCAGTGTTCCCCAAAACATTGCCAGCAGCATCCACGGTGCCCTTGGCCGCATCGCCAGCGGCTCCAGCGGCATCCTTGACTCCGCCCACTGCACTGTCGACGGCTTTGGTGGTACCTGCCGCGAGTTTTTGGAGCAGGTCAGGAGAATTGGGGCTGTTGCCAGCGGCGATCGCCTCTGCCTCAGCAGCTTCGACCGAGTCTAGAACCGCTTTCCCAGGTTCATTCGAGGCAAATCCCAAAAATGCTTTGGTGGCATCATTGGGTTCGCCTTTGTAAGCCAACACACGAGGCTGAGAATAGGGATAGGCGGGATCGCTGGGCAGTACTTTGTGCATGGGGATGACCTTGACCCCCGGCAAATCCTTCACCTGGCTATAGAGGGCATAGCCGACACCATCTTTACCCAGCTGCTTCACCATCAGTGCGGTGTTGTCTTCGGTCAAGGAAGCTGCCGTAGCACCGGCCTCGAATGGGGCGGACTTGAACGCAGGATAGGTGCTGAAAGATTGACGAGTATCGCTGGCACCTGGGCGATCGACCAAGCGAATGGCACCGGCTGGCCCTCCTAATTCTGACCAATCTTTGATTTCACCCCGGAAGATTTTGGCGAATTGTGCGTAGCCGATGTCGCCAGCAAAGGGGTTGTCTGTACTGACAACAATGGCAATTTTTTCCCGCTCTAGCAGCGACTGGAAGAGTCCTTGGGCCTTTTCTTCCTCGGTCAGCTCGCGGCCAATGAGGGCTGTATCAACTTTGCCCGCAGCCAGACCGGCTAAGGCACCCTCGACGCCACTGGTTGCAGTTTCAACTTTACCCGAAAGATCCTTTTCATATTGTTGCTTGAGCGCCTGGCCAACCAGGGACATGCTCTCAGAGCCATCGAGACGAACGGTTTTTCCCTTGGGGGCTGCGGTGGGCAGTGGGAAAACGGCATCCTGGGCTTGAACAGTGGCAAAGACGCCAGCTAAAAGCGTGATGGATGCCACCGGAAGCGAAGCCAGCGCAGCCCAGAGCAACGTTGCTGTCAAACCGGCCTGGTTTTTACGTGTCATAGGTATATTTTGAACCTCTTCAAGAATGCAGATTGGGCGACCCCGAACACGAATCCGTTGGCAAGATCACGGGTCAAAGTAACAGGGTTAATATCCCAGCTCTTTTCGATCACGTCAATTAAATTTACAGGTGTGTCAACGTTGGATTACAAAAAGCAATAAAACATCGCCCATCGCCGAAGCGATAGCTCCTTCGCTTCGGCCTACATTAATCTAGAGCTTTGATCTAGAGCCTTGATCTAGAGCTTTGCGTGTTAGGGGATATAAAAATCAGAGATTTGTAGCTTGTTTTTCTAGAGATTCTGTGGGTGTTGACCCTGGAATCTAACCCAACGAAAACCGGTTTAGATTTTTGCGCTTGGGCGAAAACCTAAACCGGTTGGGTGAGATGTCCAGTAAATCGTCGATGCGTTGAAGGGGTGTCGAACGGGTGGATGCCGCTTGTTTTAGCGCGAGCTAAGACCTGGGGCAGAGGCCACCGCTGCCAGCTCTTTTTGGGGACGAATCCTGACTCGGTTGTCATCGTCCAAGTCAATGCGGGCCACATCTCCTGCACGGAGCTCGCCGCTGAGGATTGCCTCGGCCAGGGGATCTTCGAGCAGGCGCTGTAGGGCTCGGCGCAGCGGACGGGCACCGTAGCGTTGGTCATAGCCTTCTTGAACCGCTAGGGTCTTGAAGGCCTCGCTGGCCACGAGGCCAATGCCGCGACCTTGGAGGCGATCGCCAATTTCCTTCACCATGTGCTCGGCAATCTCCGCTACCTCAGGTTGGGTCAGCTGACGGAAGACGATCACTTCGTCGATGCGGTTCAAGAACTCGGGACGGAAGAATTGCTTGAGGTCATCGGTGACGCGATCGCGCATCCGACCATAGCTATCTTCGGAGCCTAGGTCAAAGCCTAGGCTCGCACCACCCTTCTCGATCGCCCGAGAGCCCAAGTTGGACGTCATGATGATCACCGTGTTTTTGAAGTCCACCACCTGACCTCGGCTGTCGGTCAGGCGGCCATCGTCGAGCACCTGCAACAGAACGTTAAAGATATCGGGGTGGGCCTTTTCCACTTCATCTAGGAGCAGGACGCTGTAAGGGCGACGGCGAATGGCTTCGGTGAGCTTGCCGCCGTCTTCGTGGCCCGCAAACCCTGGGGGCGACCCGATCAGTTTCGAGACCGTGTGGGACTCCATGAACTCGGACATGTCAATGCGAATGATCGCGTCTTCGCTGCCGAAGAGCTCCGCTGCTAGGGCCTTGCTCAGCTCGGTCTTGCCGACGCCCGTGGGGCCGCTAAAGAAAAAGCTGGCGATCGGCCGATCGGGGCTGTGGAGATTAACCCGCGATCGCCGCATTGCCCGAGCCACGGCGTCCACCGCCTCGGATTGGCCAATCACCCGCTGGTGCAGCGTGTCCTCGAGGTGCATCAGCATCAGCGACTCGGACTCGGTCAGCTTCATGGCTGGAATGCCCGTCCAAGCGGAGAGCACCTGGGCGATATCTTCAACATCTACTGCCGGGGTTTGCAGGGCCGGGATCGTGGTTTGAACCGACTCCATCACCTCTGCGGTGGTGCGCTGGGATTGGAGCTGGGCTTCGAGGCTGACCTCGCGATCGCGAAGTTCCGCTGCCTGGGAAAAATTCTGGCTGCGAATCGCATCCTGCTTCTCTTGGCAGACCCGGCGCAATTCTTGCTTGATGCCTTTGTCGGCATTGACCTGACTGTAGCGAAGCCGCACGCGGGAGCCCGCCTCGTCGATCAAGTCGATGGCCTTGTCAGGGAGGAAGCGATCGCTAATGTAGCGATCGGCCAATTGCGCCGCCGCTTCCAGCGCCGCATCCGTAATCGTGAGCTGGTGGTGCTGCTCATAGACGCTGCGTACTCCCCGCAAAATGTCGAGGGTCTCGGAGGAAGACGGTTCGCCGACGCGCACCGGCTGGAAGCGGCGCTCGAGGGCCGCGTCTCGTTCGATGTACTGCCGAAATTCGTTTTGGGTCGTCGCTCCGATGCATTGAATTTCGCCCCGTGCCAGAGCGGGCTTCATTAAGTTCGCTGCATCCATACTGCCCCCCATCGCCCCGGCTCCCATGAGCATGTGGATCTCGTCAATCATCAAGATGACATCATCCGCATTACGCAATTCGTCCAGCAGTTGGGTGATTCGCTCTTCAAACTCGCCCCGGAAGCGGGTACCTGCGACCAAACCGGTCAGATCCAAGCTAATAATTTGAGTGCCGAGCAAGCCTTCGGGCACATCTTGGTTGGCAATGCGCAGGGCAAGCCCCTCGGCGATCGCCGTCTTACCCACTCCCGGCTCACCGACCAAAATCGGATTATTCTTAGTACGGCGGCCCAAAATTTGCACCACCCGCTCCGTTTCAAGCGCCCGACCGACCACGGGATCGATCAGTCCAGCGGCAGCTTTTTGGGTCAAATTGATACCAAACTCATCCAAAATGGGCGATGCGCCTCGGGGACGGTCGGTCGCCTCCTCCCGAAAGGGATTGCTGCTCCCAGCAGACACGAGGGTTTCTTCGAGGGCGTCCAGCAAATCCAGCTTCAAATCTTCGGCGTCAATTCCCAACTGGTGCAGCGTTTGCTGGGCAACCGTTCCCTCTTGGGACAACAGCGCCAAGAGCAAATGCTCTGGGCCGACAAACCGTTGCTTCCGCTGACGGGCTTCTTCGAGAGCCAACTCCATGACCCGACGCGTTTTCGGGGTAAAGGGAATTTCTGCGGGAACCGGGCCATCGCCGCGTCCAGAAATCGCCTCAATCGCATCTCGAGCTTCCTCCAGCGTTACACCCATCTCCACGAGAATTTGAGCCGCTAAGCTGGTTTGCTCGCGCAGTACGCCTAACAGTAGCTGCTCTGTGCCGACAGAGGTGTGCGACAGACGGCGTGCTTCTTCTTGGGCCAGCATGACAACGGCGATCGCACGATCTGTGAAGTATTCAAACATGTGACGTTCTTATGCCTCACCATTCTGATGGGATGAACTGAGCTAGGATGCAACCTCACTCCCTTAAGACGCATTACGATTTCGTAATGTTCTTCTCAATACTTTAACGACGAATTTCACCGTTGGGAGGTGGGGAGAGCCGAAACCTACTAGGGGGGTTGCTTCCCCAGGGTTGTAGGCCAGCTGGCACAAGGCCCGATGAGCGGTTCTGGAAACTGCTCTGGGAACTGTGCTCTGGGGACTACTCGACTGGGCTGGTCTAGTTCTGAGCCGGTCTAGTTTAGGAATTCACCATTCTTCTCCTATCTTAATAAGTGGATTCACGGCTTAATTGAGCGACTGCGCCGCAAGATTCGATGGATTTACTCTAGAAGGAACTCAGGCGGCTGAAGAGAATATGGGCAATGAGCAGGCCGGGGACTGTCCAGCGTTGTGCTGCACCCCCAGAGCACCGAATTTGACCTGAATTTAACTGATTGAGTCTGGTTTTGGTTGCATCCCAGTGGATCGTCGAATCTCGCGATTCTCGCGATCGTTTTTCACCTGAGGAGCTTACCTTTGATGTTTCAGTCCACCTCGTTTCAACCCACTCACTGCTTGGTTTCGCGCACACGCCAAGTTGCCGTTCAGCTGATCACAACGCCCCAGGGGGCCGAGCTATTAACGGAGACGGAGTGGCAGCAGGGCCTTCGAGCAGCATTTCTAATGCACCCCAAGCGGGGTTTCTTTTGCCATGGGGTGCAGGTGATTGGCTTTCGGCTAGAGCCGATGGTGTCCGATCAGGCAACGACAAGTCTCGCCGTTGCCCATGCGAATTTCTCCGGCAATTTCTCCGGCAATTCTCCCAACACGTCGATCGAGGCGTTTGAGGCTTGCTAAGGGCTCGCTGATGGGCGGATTGGCTCAAGCAGGCAGGCCCAAGGTTGGCGGTAAGGTTGGCGGCGAGGAGGGGCGATCGCAGCCCCACTGATAAGATCAACTCAGCACTCTTTTCAGCACCTCCCTGTCGCTCTATCCCATATGGCTGAGCAAATCGATCTCTTTGAGTTTTCCGGAACAGAAACGCTTTCGCCCGCCCCAAAGGAGTTCGACCCAGCCCAAATTCCTACCCACGCGGGCGTCCAGATCCCCCCTGGTACCTACAGTGCCATGGGGGATCTAGTTGAGCCTTGCAACCGCTGCCATCGCTGCGGACTAGGTGCGACGCGTACCCATGCCGTCATCGGTCGAGGAAACCCCAACGCCGACGTCTTGATCATCGGCGAAGGCCCTGGGCAAACCGAGGATGAAACTGGGCAACCCTTTGTGGGTCGAGCGGGCCAGCTGCTGGATAAGATCTTGGCCGCTGTCCAGTTCGACGCATCCCACGTCTATATTGCCAATATCGTCAAATGTCGCCCCCCGGACAACCGCAAGCCCACTGACAAAGAGATGCAGGCTTGTATGCCCTATTTGCGGGAGCAAATTCGGCTGCAGGCTCCCAAGATAATTTTACTGATGGGAGCGACCTCGGTGCAGGGCCTGATCGGCGACAAGCGGGGCATCACAAAAATACGCGGCGAGTGGATTGAATGGGAGGGCAAACTCTGTATGCCCATGCTGCACCCGGCTTACCTGCTCCGCAATCCCTCCCGAGAACCGGGCAAACCTAAGTGGCAAACTTGGCAGGATATTCAGGCTGTCCGCCTGAAGTACGACGCGATTCAACATGCAGCCTAGATCCAGTGTGAGGCAAGGCTCCCAAATATTACCTTCCACCATGACATCTAAGACCTCTTTGGATCAGACCTCTGACCTACAGGTAAGCTGGGCCGACTACCACGAAACCATCGAACGCTTAGCCGTGATGGTTTATGAATCGGGCTGGAAATTTAATCAGCTGATTTGCTTGGCGAAAGGGGGTCTACGGGTGGGCGATATTTTGGCCCGAATCTTTGACCTGCCGCTGGCGATTTTAGCAACCTCTTCCTACGGGGGCGATGGCAACCGCAGGCGGGGCTCGATTACCTTCTCCCACGATCTGGCGATGACGACCGCAAACTTGGGCAGTCACATTTTGCTGGTGGATGATCTGGTGGATTCTGGAATCACGCTCCAAAAAAGCCTGCTTTGGCTGGATCGACGCTATGGCTTTTACATTGAAGAAGTACGAACAGCGGTGCTGTGGCACAAGGATTGTTCGGTGATCAAGCCGGATTATTGCGTTGAGTATTTGGCTGATAATCCCTGGATTCATCAGCCTTTTGAACCCTACGAACAGATTTCTCCCGCAGCCTTAGCCCATCGACTTCGGCAAGCGCCAGGCACGGACATCAAGTCAGAATGAATCCCTGTTCGCCTGGCTGCTCTTGGGGGAACGCTAGATCCATGCCTTTCGACTCTACTCCCATGGAATAAATTTTTCTAGAGTCGCAGGTTTGGGCCTACAAATGGCAGGAGATGCATCTCAATGAGCATGAAAGATCCCGTTCACCCTTCCCAGGCTTGGTTCAATCCCTATGGAGCAGCAGCTCATGCGAAGGGCAGCCAAGCTGGGGAAGGCCTAAAACTGCCCATGGGCCCAGAACCCAAGAACGTGATGGAGACCCTGGTGATGATGGAGGTGGTTCAGCAGGTACAAAAGCTGCCCTCTAAACAGCAGGAGTTTGTCAAGGTGGCGCAGATTAAGGCCTATGCGCTTAACGCTTTGCCACCGATGTATGTCACGAGCGAAAAGGGCTGGGAAAAGCAGTGGCGGCGCGGGCAGAACGAGATGAAAGAGGTGATCGTCACCGCCGTTCGTCAAGGCATCGCAGCCGTTCAGCGAGACCCCTTGAGGGAGATTACCCAGCTCTCCTCAGAATCGAGTCCTCTGGCGGAAACGGCACTTAAGCAAATCATGCGGCTGCTTGGACGGGATGATTTGACTTGGTATACGGTTGTTCCGGCACTGAAGCAGGCTCTAGGCGCGAGGGGCAATCTGCCCCATCGGGCTCAAACGCCAACCTCGAATGCTTCTGAACACTTGAATGATCACTCTGGCGGGGTCAATTGGGACAAAAACTATCGACTTTAGGGGAGCCTGCCCTGGGGGCTGGGCTAGGAATGGGCTAACATCCTCGGTTAAGATGGCCTTGAATTTGCTTGAATTCCTCTAGGTCTCGCGAGCCGAGCCCCATACGCCGCCCATGGATGATTTCGACGATATTCCCGTTGCCCTTCGGGATACGCCTGCCCTCAACCCTCCGGTTGTGAAGCGGCGTATTTTTGGAGTGCGGGTTTGGCCGCTGGCGCGGTGGGACTGTTGGCCGGGGCGATCGCCGCCACATTCCCCCAGGGGGGGCTGTCCAACGTCTTCTCCTCCCATACAGTAAAACTGAAGCTCGGCCCATCCGATACGCAAGCGCAGAAGGAGGCGATCGCCAACCCGCCCGCAGCAACCCAGCCTAGCCCAAGCCAGCCTGGGTTCATCCCCTCCGGAAAAACCCTATCTGGCAAAATCTCGGATGTTAAAGTGAGCAATCAAGGCCCTGCGGCTGAAGAGGCTTCTTCCAAGGCCATCCTCGGTCATTTCCCCTATCCGGAAGCCCCGCTCGATACCCTCGTGGAAGTGGCTCCGGGTATCAAGCTCTCCAAGGCGGCGGCGGAGGCTTATCAAAACCTGGAAAAAGCAGCCCGCGCCGATGGTGTCAATTTGGTGCTGCTATCCGGGTTTCGCTCCGTGGAAGATCAAAAATATTTATTCTTTGGCGTTAAGGGAGAGCGGGGGCAGACCGCCTCAGAACGGGCTAAGGTGAGCGCGCCACCGGGATACAGTGAGCACCATACGGGCTATGCGATGGATATCGGTGATGCGGCGGCACCCGGCTCAAATTTGAGCGATAACTTTGAACAGAGTCAGGCTTTTAAGTGGCTAGAAAAAATGCAGCCTACTCTAGTTTTGAGCTGTCTTTCCCCAAGGGAAATTCCCAGGGGGTTAATTATGAACCCTGGCACTGGCGGTTTGTGGGCGATCAACAAAGTTTAGAAACGTTTCATCAAACCCAGCTCAACCCAGCCTCGCCCAACCGTCGAGACCCGTTCAGCCCTCGAGTCGAGCCCAGCCATGAGCCAAACCCGCTTGAATTTGGTGCGATCGCCATCTTCACCGTCACGTTCAGCACGCTGCTGAGCTCCTTTTTGGATATCTCGCCGTTTTTCCCAGCCACCGCGACCTTCGGATTCATGGGTCTGGCAACCGTGGATCGGTTTGCTTGGAGCGGCCAGGGTGGCAACTTGCTAGTGGACTGGTTTGCCCAGCGTTCCGATCAGCACCGCAGCCGAGTCTTGACCCACGAGGCAGGACATTTTTTGGTGGCCCATTTGCTCGGAATCGCGGTGACGGGCTATGCGTTGACGGCCTGGGAAGCTCGCCAACAGGGCAATCAAGCTGCAGGCGGTGTCCAATTTGACGACCAGCGGATTCAGGCCCAGCTGGAGGAGGGCGTGATTTCTAGCGACATCGTCGAGCGCTACTGCCAGGTTTGGATGGCCGGTGGGGCGGCGGAGCAGAGGGTGTTTGGCGATGTGCAAGGTGGAGTAGATGATGTGATCAAGCTGCGTGGACTCTTGAGCGCACTCAACTATTCACCGCAAATGCTAGAGCAAAAGGAGCGCTGGGCGGCGTTTCAAGCCAAGCAGATGATTGAGCGTCACGCGGATGCCTACGAGGCGTTGAAGGCGGCCATGGCCGAGCGGCGATCGCTGGAGGATTGTGTGGCGGCGATCGCGGGGGCTGCCTGAAGTCGGCTGAAGTCGGCTGAAGTCGGCTGAAGTCGGCTGAAGTTGGCTGAAGTTGGGTGAGGCAAACCAACTGTTCGGCGGAGTAAATCAATCTATAAAATCAATCTATAAAATCAATCTATAAATCTATGGAAAAAGACCATCGCTGTTGTATTAGCTGTCGTAAAGTTGCGCCCAAGGCCGAGTTTTGGCGCATTGTGCGCTGTCATGGCGATCCTGCGGAGCTTGGCAAAGCCAATCGTACCATCCAGCTCGACGTCGGCATGGGTCGCTCTGCCTATCTCTGCCCCAGTGCAGCTTGCCTCAAACAGGCACAGAAAAAAACCGGATTGGGCGATCGCTCCGCACCGCCGTCCCCGACCCAATCTATCAAGCCCTGGAGCAACGCCTTGGCGTCTCTGGCTGAGCCCTTTTTCGCCTGAGACTTTTCTCGCCTGAGCCTTTGCCTGCGTTTTTCAATTCGATATCGCCATCCATGCTTTTCCGCATCCCTCAGGTTCTTAACCTTGCCGAACTCGCCTCAATCCGTGAAATTCTGGCCGTCGCTGAATTCGTCGATGGTAAGCTCACCGCAGGCTGGCACGCCAAAGCAGTCAAACACAACCAGCAGCTCAAGACCGCGCTGCCAGAAGCCCAAGACCTCAAACACAAGGTTCACTCTGCCTTCGTCCGTCATCCCCTGTTTCAGGCTGCCGTGCGTCCTCGCTCGATCCATACTATTTTGTTTAGCCGCTACGACGAGGGGATGTCCTACGGTCGGCACACCGACAATGCCTTGATGAGCGGCCAGGATTTTCACCGCTCTGATGTATCATTTACCCTCTTTCTCAACGCCCCTAATGAATATGACGGGGGTGAGCTGGTGATCGAAGGGGCTGACGATGAGCAAACCTACAAGCTCGAGGCGGGAATGGCGATCGTCTACCCTTCCTCCTCGCTCCATCGGGTGCAACCGGTTACCCGAGGCCAGCGCTGGGTGGCGGTGGGCTGGGTACAGAGCCTGGTGCGAGATCCGGCCCAGCGGGAAATTTTGTTTGACCTGGAGACTACCCGGCGATCGCTGTTTGCCCAATCCGGCAAAACCGACGAGTTTGACCTGATTTCCAAAACGCTCTCTAATTTGCTGAGAATGTGGCCGACTAGCGTGGGCCGACTAGAATTGCTCACCCCCCGAAGCCTCTACCCATGCTGATCTTTACCCGCCGTCTGGAACCTGCCCAGCCTTTGTCAAATCCGATTCAGCCGGACTTGACCTTGGCGCTCACGGCAGAGGAACGATCGCGATCGCGCCATCACCGCTTCGATCTGCCCAGCGGCCCCCTCTTACTTCAGCTGCCCCGAGGCACTCTGCTCAAGGATGGCGACCTGTTGCAAACCGCAACCGGTGACACTATGCTCAAAATTGAGGCGAGACCCGAGCCTGTGCTTACGGTACGCGCGAGCACCCCCCTCGACCTGCTTGAAGCCGCCTATCACCTCGGCAATCGCCATGTCCCGCTGGAAATCAATGCCGATTATCTGCGCTTAGCACCCGATCCGGTTCTGGAGAAGATGCTGAACCAACTTGGTCTCGCGATCGCGTCCGAGATCGCCCCTCTTCACCCCATTCCTGGAGCCTATCATTCGCACTAAACCGAGGCCAAGCATAACCATTCATCACGATGGTTCAAAACAATGCTTCAAAACAATGCTTCAAAACAATGGTTCAAACCCCAACGAAGCCCCTCACACTCATTGAGTTTCTTGCCCTCCCCGAGACCAAACCGGCCAGCCAATATACCCACGGGCACCTCTACCCAAAGCCCATGCCCCAAGGAAAACACAGTCGCCTTCAACGCAAACTCACCGAACGTATCAACCACACCTGCGAAAACAACCACACCTGCGAAAACAACCACACCTGCGAAAACAACCACATTTCTGAAAACAGCCCCACTCCCGAAGGCAGCCCTACCTCCCCAAACGCCCCTATCCCAGCAGACCGCGCTGAGGCTTTCCCAGAACTCCGCTGTACCTTCGGGGGACGCTCGATTGTCCCCGATATTGCCGTCTTTCGTCATAGCCGCATCCCCACGGACCAAAACGGTGATATCGCAGACGCCTTCGCGCTTCCCCCCGACTGGACGATCGAAATCCTTCCACCGAACCAAAGCACCACAAAAGTGATCGACAACATCCTCCACTGTTTGCAAAACGGCTGTGAAATGGGCTGGCTCCTCGACCCCGCCGAACGTTCTGTCACGGCTTACCCAAAAGACCAACAACCCATCCACCTCAGTAATCCCAACGCCATCCTACCTGTCCCCACATTTGCCACAGCCTTGGACCTGACTGTCGCCCAATTGTTTGGTTGGCTTCAATCCCGCAATTCCTAGGCCCGTCTATGATTTCCCAATCCCCAATTTCCCAATCCCCAATTTCCCAATCCCCAATTTCCCACCTCCCAGTTTCCCAATTCCCAATTTCAACGCTTCCCGCCCTGCTTTCTCTGCTCCAACTCGCCTCCGCCACGTTGCCCGTCGGAGCCTTCAGCTACTCCGAAGGTCTCGAGACCTTGGTCCACAGCCAGCAGCTCACCACGCCCCAACAGCTCCAGCAGTGGTTGACTCAAGAGCTACAGGTTGGGGCGATCCGTGTGGAAGCCGCGATCATGCTCCGGAGTTATCAGGCAACCCAAAGCCAAACCTGGGAGCAGCTCCTGGCTTGGAATCGCTGGCTCAGCGCCAGTCGCGACAGCGAAGAGCTGCGGCAGCAAAGCTGGCAAATGGGGCGATCGCTCCTGCGTCTCATCCAAAAGCTGAATCCTCCCCCAACCCTTCCGGCGGCAATCCTCCAAACCCTGCGGGATCAAAACTGCAACTTTGCGATCGCCTTTGGTCTCACGGCCCACCACTGGCAGATCTCCCCAGACCTAGCGCTAATCGGTTATCTCCAGAGTTGGGCCACCAACTTGATTGCCGCCGCCATCAAACTCATTCCCCTAGGACAAACCGTTGGACAACAACTCCTGTTCGATCTGCAACCCGCCTTGGAGGCAGCGATGCGGATGATTTTGAGCCTGGAAGATGATCAGTTAGAAGTTTGTGGTTGGGGATTGGCGATCGCCAGTATGCAACACGAAATCCAATACAGTCGATTGTTCAGAAGTTGAATTAGAAGTTGAACGTTTCAATCCCCCAGGATCTCGCCTATGTCTCCGCTCCGTATCGGCATTGCTGGCCCCGTTGGTTCGGGTAAGACCGCCCTTGTGGAAGCCCTCTGCAAAGCGCTACGAGATCAGTATGAAATTGCAGTGGTTACCAATGATATCTATACCCAAGAAGACGCCCAGTTTCTGGTGCGGAGTGGAGCTTTGAGTCGCGATCGCATCCGGGGTGTCGAGACCGGCGGTTGTCCACACACCGCGATTCGAGAAGACGCATCCATTAACCTCAGTGCGATCGAAGCCCTAGAACAAGAATTTCAGCTCGATTTGGTGTTTGTTGAAAGCGGCGGTGACAATTTGGCTGCTACCTTTAGCCCAGAACTCGTCGATATCACCATCTACGTTATCGATGTGGCAGGTGGTGATAAGATTCCCCGCAAAGGTGGCCCCGGTATTACGAAATCTGACCTTTTGGTGATCAACAAAATCGATCTAGCGCCCCATGTGGGAGCCAGTCTTGCGGTCATGGAACGAGATACAAAGGTCATGCGGAACGAGAAACCCTTTATCTTTACGAATCTGAAGGCGGCTAATCTTGGGGCCGCTGCAGGACTCGAACAGATTCAGGCGTTTATTGTGGGCTGTATGCCATCTCCATAGGGCCACCTCCACAGGACTTTTGCGAAGTTGCTGGATTGTTGCTGGATTGTATACTCCATTGCACCCTCGCTATACTCTGACGCCATACTCTGACAGAGTAACTTGAGATGTGCATGGAGATGCGCAGGCGAAGCGATCGCAACAACTAGACCCATAAATCTTGTGAAAATACAGACAAAAATACAAGAATTCCGAGCTAACCTTCACTAACCTTTTGCTCAATACTAGGGTATTCTGTATCGGAAAACACTTTTTTCGCTTTCCAACATTGCATAATTAGGGGGCAAAAATCCGTGTATTCTCTGAGGGATTGCGGCTTTTGTGTACGGTGTTTACGCAGCGCAATCAAGAACACCACCACCTGTTTATGGAGAGCCAGATAAATCGAATGTCAATGCAGTTGAATCGTCGTAAGTTTTTGGTCTTAGGGTCCGCAACGGCGGGCAGTATCTTACTTAAATCCTGCGCTTCTCCGACCCCAACCGGCGGCGAAGCCAGTGGCGGCGCGGCAGGTGGCGGTGGCGACACCATCAAGGTCGGGATTCTCCACTCCCTCAGCGGCACCATGGCGATTAGCGAGACAACTGTGGTTGAAGCCGAGCAACTCGCCATTAAGGAAATCAACGCAGCGGGTGGGGTTCTGGGTAAGCAAATTGAGGCGATCGTCGAAGATGGGGCGTCCGATTGGCCTACTTTTAACGAAAAGGCGATCAAATTAATTGACCAAGATAAAGTCGTTACGGTTTTCGGTTGCTGGACTTCCGCTAGCCGCAAAGCCGTCAAAGATACCTTCGAAACTAAGGATCACCAGCTCTGGTATCCGGTGCAGTACGAAGGTCAAGAATGTTCTAAAAACATTTTTTATACCGGTGCAGCGCCGAACCAACAGATTGAACCCGCCGTGGATTGGCTGCTCGAAAACAAAGGCAAAGAATTCTTCTTGGTCGGTTCAGACTACGTCTTCCCTCGCACCGCCAACACTATCATCAAGGCTCAGCTTGAGGCCAAAGGTGGTGCTACCAAAGGTGAAGATTATCTGCCGTTAGGCGGCACCGAAGTGACGCCGATCATCAACAAGATCAAGACAGAAATGCCCGATGGGGGTGTGATCTTCAATAGCTTGAATGGAGATAGCAATGTGGCCTTCTTCAAGCAGCTTCAAGCTGCCGAGATGGGGCCGGATAAATACCCTGTGATGTCGGTGAGTATCGCGGAAGAAGAAGTTCGGCAAATCGGTAAGGAATTCTTGGTGGGCCATTATGCCTCCTGGAACTATTTCCAGACCGTGGAAAGCCCAGAGAACGCCAAGTGGGTCGCAGACTTTAAGAAGGAGTACGGCGACGATCGCGTCACCAATGATCCGATGGAAGCTGCCTACATTCTGGTTTACCTCTGGAAGCAGGCTGTCGAGAAGGCTGGTACGACCGATATTCCTGCGGTGCGGGCAGCGGCCTATGGCCAGACCTTTGCAGCTCCAGAGGGCAAGGTCACCATGCAGCCAAATCATCACATCTCCAAGACGGTACGGATTGGCCAGATTCGAGATGATGGTCTGTTTGATATCGTCTTTTCGACCCCAGGCCCCGTGGATCCGTTGCCTTGGAACCAGTATGTTGCCGATACCAAAGGCTTCGCCTGTGACTGGTCTGATCCGGCAAAAGGTGAGAAGTTTAAGGCTTAGTACTGGGTTGGTTTTGCCGCCAACAGAAGACACCTCTGCTGTCCCCTGTTGCCGTTTTCGGGAGTTGTGCAAGCTACGATTTTACCCGGCGTTGATTTGAAGAATTGATTTGCTGGGTGTAGGGGTCGTTTGTACGGCTTGTTGACGTATCTATCAATCGCTGTTTATTGGAAAAACAAAGATGATTCTGCAAGGAATCTTTGATGTCTTGTTTAATGGTCTCAGCATTGGCTCAGTGCTGCTGATTGCGGCTTTAGGGCTGGCGATTGTGTTTGGCCTCATGGGAGTGATTAATCTAGCCCATGGGGAGCTGATGATGCTGGGTGCATACACCACATTTGTGGTACAGAATGCGTTGAAATCCTTGGGAGAGCCACTGTTTGGAGCCTATATTTTTGTGGCGCTGATCGCGGCTTTTGGGGTGGCGGCGGCGGTGGGTTTGTTGTTAGAGCGCCAAGTGATTCGCTATCTCTACGGGCGACCGCTGGAAACACTGTTAGCAACCTGGGGCGTGAGCTTAATCTTGCGTCAATTTGTCCGTAGCGTTAGTGGCTCCATGGCCTTATCGATCGCCCTTTTTTCCCTGCTCTTCTGGGGCGGCCAATGGCTGCTCCAGCGACGGCCCGACTGGGAGCAGCTGCGGGGCAGAGCCCTGGCGATCTTGCTGCCATTGTCCGGGGCGATCGCCACGCTGACCGGGGTGGTGCTTAATAGCAACAAGGCGATCGCCAAACCCTGGTTTAGCGCCCGCAACATTGACGTGACTGCCCCCGCCTGGCTGCGGGGCGGCGTGTCCTTCGGCAGCTTCCAGTTTCCGACGGCTCGTCTGTTTATTATTGTATTAACCGCGCTGTGTTTGCTCGGCACCTACTGGTTTTTGCAAAAGTCTGCCTGGGGATTGCGCATCCGGGCCGTGACCCAAAACCGCGACATGAGCGCCTGTTTGGGCATCCCCACCGATCGCGTGGATGCGCTGACGTTTGCGATCGGATCCGGTTTGGCTGGGGTTGCAGGTTGCGCGGTGACGCTACTGGGCTCCGTCGGCCCCAACCTGGGCACGGGTTATATCGTCGATGCGTTTATGGTGGTGGTGGTGGGCGGTGTGGGTAAGTTGGTGGGCAGTGTGGTTGCGGCGATCGCCATTGGCACACTGACCTATCTTCTGGGCTCTGGTTCGGTGCCGCTCTGGATGACACAACTGCAACTGAGCGAAGCCCTCAAGCCACTGTTTGATTTCTTTACGTTTTTCTCGACCACCAGCATGGCAAAGGTGATGGTCTTTGTCGTGATTATTACGTTTTTGCAAATCAAGCCAGCTGGCCTTTTCCCCCAAAAAGGTCGTACGGTCGAGACCTAAGTTCGTCACTGAAAAAACCTGCGAATCAACTCCGCCAACCTAACCCCGCCAACCTAACCCCGCAAACATTGTGACCGCAGTCGTGAATGCAACTCATCGCAAACAAAAGCCCTGGCTAAAGGAAGCCGGAACGGTGGCTGCGATCGCCCTGTTCTTCCTCCTGATTTTGCCCCTGCTCTTGCCCGTTAGTCGCTTGCAAATTCTGGGGCGGTTTTTGTCCTTGGCGATCGTTGCCTTGGGCATCGACTTGGTCTGGGGATATACCGGCCTGCTGAGCCTTGGCCACGGCATTTTCTTTGCCCTTGGGGGTTATGCTCTGGCCATGCATCTCAATTTGCAATTGCCCGCAGGGAAAATTCCTGAGTTTTTCGGCAACTACGGGGTCGAAACGCTGCCGTTTTTTTGGGAACCTTTCAAATCCTTGCCCTTGACGTTGTTGGCCCTAGTCATCATCCCCGCGCTGGTCGCGGGAATCCTGGGTTATGTGGTGTTTCGAAATCGCATTCGCGGGGTGTATTTCTCGATTTTGACCCAGGCCGCCCTGGTGGTGTTTTTCAACTTTTTCAATGGTCAACAAAAATTAATCAATGGCACCAATGGCCTCAAAACTGCATCCTCCCAACTGTTTGGAGCCCAAGTTGGTAGCGACGGAGTGCAGCTCAAGCTCTATGGGCTGACCCTTTTGCTGTTGATGGCCGTTTATGGCCTCTGTCGTTGGCTTACAGGCGGCCGCTTTGGTCGGCTGCTGGTGGCAATTCGAGACGATGAGCCTCGGGTGCGGTTTTCTGGCTATGATCCCACCAGTTTTAAGGTGCTGGTGTTTGCGGTGTCGGGGGCGATCGCTGGTATCGCCGGAGCCCTCTACACAGTTCAGTCGGGCATCGTTTCGCCCCAATATATGGACATTGCCTTTTCGATCGAATGGTGATTTGGGTGGCCGTCGGTGGACGGGGTACCCTGGTGGGGGCGGTGCTGGGGGCGCTGTTGGTCAACTGGGCACGGGTGTTGCTGAGCGAACGCTTTCCGGAAGTTTGGCTATTTTTCCAGGGGGCACTGTTCTTGATTGTGGTGACGGTTTTGCCCGACGGCATCATTGGCTGGTTCCGCAGTGGAGGCCCCAACCGGGCACGCTCGACCCTTGGTTTTCCGCCCAAGGTGCAAACCTATCCGGCGATCGATTTGGCCGAGGCCGTTCAGCAGGAGCGTGAGACCATCCACCATGAATAAAATTCTGGACATCCAAGACGTTACGGTGAGCTTTGACGGATTTAAGGCGCTCAACCAGCTCAATTTCTCCATGGAGCCGGGGGAACTACGGGTGATTATTGGCCCTAATGGTGCGGGAAAAACGACATTTCTCGACGTGATTACGGGGAAAGTTCAACCCACCTCGGGCCGTGCTTTGTTCAAAGGTCGAAATTTGCGCCATTTACCAGAACACAAAATTTCCCGCCTGGGTGTCGGACGCAAGTTTCAGACGCCTCGGGTTTATCTCAATCTCACGCCTCGGGAAAATCTCGAACTCTCCAAAAACCGCAGTAAGAGTTTATTCTCGACCTTGTTGGGGAAACCGGGGCCGGGCGATCGCGAAGAAATCGCCCAACTCCTGGCCATCATCGGCCTCACCCCCAAGGCCAATATTCCCGCCAGCGTCCTCTCCCACGGCGAAAAGCAGTGGCTCGAAATTGGCATGTTAGTGGCCCAGTCGCCGGATTTGCTCTTGGTCGATGAACCCGTGGCGGGAATGACCGACGAAGAAACTGAACGTACCGGACAGCTGCTGATTTCCCTGGCCGAAACCCATTCGATTATCGTGATCGAACATGACATGGAGTTCGTCCGACAGATTGCCCGGCAGGTGACGGTGCTCCATCAGGGCTCGGTGTTGTGCGAAGGCACCATGGACGAAGTTCAGCATGACCCTCGGGTCATCGAAGTTTATCTGGGACAGCCGGAGGAAGCCACTGCATGAACCCCATTCATCTTGCCATGACCGAAGCCGCCCGCGCCGATCTCCAGAACCAGCCGATGCTGGATGTCAAAAATCTCGACGTTTACTATGGTGAAAGTCACATTTTGCGGAACGTCGATTTGAGTGTAGCCCGAGGCAAGATGATTTGCCTGATCGGACGCAACGGGGTCGGCAAAACCACGCTACTCAAATCGGTGATGGGGTTGCTCCAGCCCCGCGCGGGCGAAATTATCTTTGATGGTCAACCCATTTCCCAGCTCCCCACCCATCGACGTGCCCGGCTTGGGATTAGTTACGTTCCCCAGGGGCGAGAAATTATTCCCCGGTTGACCGTGCGCGAAAACCTCCTCCTCGGCCTAGAATCGCTGCCGCCCCAAACCCGCAAACGCGCCGCCCTAGAGGAGGTTTATGATTTATTCCCGGTGCTGAAAAGCATGCCCGATCGCATGGGTGGCGATCTGAGCGGTGGTCAGCAGCAGCAGTTGGCGATCGCCCGCGCCATCCTCAGCAAGCCCAAACTCTTGGTGCTCGATGAACCCACCGAAGGGATCCAGCCCTCGATTATCCTCGAAATCGAAGCGGCTGTCCGACGCATCATCGAAGCCACGGGTATCTCGGTTCTGTTGGTCGAGCAACATTTACACTTCGTTCGTCAAGCGGACTGGTACTACGCCATGCAAAAGGGCGGCATCGTGGCCTCTGGCCCCACCGGCCAGCTCAGTCAATCGGTGATTCAAGAGTTTCTAGCCGTATAAGCGCACGCCTGGTTGGCCCTAACGCCAGATTAGGGCGCAAATGTTTTTAGCCAGCCAAACAGTTCCCCCACCGTAATCTGTAAATCCGTCGCAAACGCAGGCACCGGCAAAAGCTGCTCCGCGACATCAAAAACTAGCACGCGCTGATCGGGCAAATAGACAAACACGGTTTGCTCGGCAGGATCAATCAGCCAACCCAGCTGGGTGCCCTGTTGCAGGCAGTGCATCAAGTTTTTGACCACCTTTGTTGGACTTTGGTTCGGTGACAGAACCTCAATTGCCCAGTCTGGAGCCTGAGTCACTTCGTTAGCAATTTCGCCATTCGGATCGAGCGGAATATTTGCCCAGAGCAAAACGACAACATCCGGGACAATCGATCTTCCCCCAAAGGTGCAACGCAGCTCCGGGAACGCATAGGCAATTCTATTCGGCCTGAGCACCCGGCTAAAATTGGCAACAATTTCCCCTTGTAGAACACTATGCTTTCCTTGAGGCATGGGCTTTTGGTTGATCTGGCCGTCGATATATTGGCTCGCTGGCTTCGTTTCTGGCAGTCGCAAAAACTCGGCGAGCGTGATGGCTTTCTGGGGGGCTTGAACCATGACGCGTTGCCCTGTGGGACATAGATGGCCTTCATTCTATCGCTCATTCTATCGGTCTCCGAGATAGCCGGTGCTTTTGGGCTGACCCTCGCGCCAACTCCGTGCCTACAAATTCATCACACAAGCGGAGGTTCTGAGGGAAAATGAAACAGGGGTTTACCCACTTCGATGCTCCTGTGAAATTTGTCGGTTCATTGCATCCATGCCTCAGCCCTACTCTGTTCGGGAAAGCAAGCGTGCCAAGTACGTTTCCCTGAGAATCTCCTCCGTAGGACGCCTGGAAGTGGTGGTTCCATTGGGATTCGATCGCGCAACCATTCCCCGCATTGTCGCCAAAAAACAAAGTTGGATTGACCGGGTGCAGCAAAAGCTGGCCCAACACCCGACTCAGCAAGACCAAGGTCTCAGCGGTCCGTTTCCAAACCGTCTTGAATTGGCGGCCCTCGGCCAAACCTGGCAGGTCGAATATTGCCCCACCCAGTCCTTGGACGTCGCTCCCTCGGTCTACCCCCAGCAGCATCTGCGGCTTTTGGGTGCTGTGGACAACTGGTTTTTGTGCCAGACAGAGCTCAAGCATTGGCTGGTCAGCCAAGCCAAGCGCCAACTCATCCCCCGACTAGAAGCCCTCAGTCAAGAAACAGGGTTGAGCTATGCGGGGGTTTCGGTGCGATCGCCCAAAACCCGCTGGGGCAGCTGCTCTGCCACGCACAGCATCAACCTCAACAGCAAACTCTTGTTCCTCTCACCCGAATTGGTACGCTACGTCCTGATTCATGAGCTCTGCCACACGGTTCACTTCAACCACTCGCGAGAATTTTGGTCGCTGGTCGGCAACTTTGAACCTCACTATCTAGATCTGCGCCAAGCGCTTCGGGCCGGACACCACCAGGTACCACATTGGATGGAATAGTCTCAACTAAGACATGATTCGGTACAGTGCTCCGGAGCGATCTCAGGGGAAAACGTATCAAATTACAAACAAATATTGTTGAACCTAACATTTCCTGAAGCGATCCCCGCTTCTTGGTTTTTTCTAAGCGTTGATATTTAGTATCTAAAGCAGAACCGTCACTTAAAGTATCAAAAGATACTTTGCATAACGATGAACAGTTGCCCCTGCTGCCACAACACGATGTTGCACCACGTTCGGAGCGATCGCACCTACTGGTTTTGTCGTACCTGCTGGCAGGAGATGCCACTGATTCATGTCGAGCCCGTGCAGTCAGCAGATCTGTTGCAGCCCCGGCCTCTCACCGTGGCGGTCATGTTGACGTCCCGCTGATCTCCAGCTGACCTCCGGCTGATCCTGGCTTGATCTAGACCAGAGCTCGCTCAGATCCCGATGCGTTCGGCAGATGGGCACAGATCTACGAGGGAGCAGCGATCGCAGGCGGGCTTACGCGCCTTGCACAAAGCCCGTCCGTGATAGATCAGCCGAATCGACCAATTCTCCCAGTCAGGCTGGGGGATCAGCTTCATCAGATCGCGTTCGATTTGTATCGGATTGTCAGATTTTGTAAACTTGAGCCGGTTGCTGAGGCGCTTGACGTGGGTGTCTACCGTGACACCGCTGTTGATGCCAAAGGCGTGGGCCAAAACTACGTTGGCCGTTTTGCGCGCCACTCCGGCCAGGGTCAACAATTCCTCTATCGTCCGGGGCACCGCGCCGCCAAATTCGGTCACGATCCGGTGGCAGGCTGCTTGGATGTTTTTGGCCTTGTTGCGATAAAAGCCGGTGGAGCGCACGAGGGCTTGTAGTTCGTCTAGGTCGGCTCCAGCTAGGGCTGGAGCGTCTGGAAAGCGATCGAACAGCGCCGGAGTTACTTTGTTGACTCGTTCATCTGTGCATTGGGCGGACAAGACCGTGGCCACCAGCAGCTGCACCGGCGTTTCATAGTCCAAGGAACAGGTTGCATCTGGATACAGTTCCGTCAGACGTGACAGTACCTCCAGGGCGCGCAGTTGCTGTTTTGTGCGTCGCCCCTTGGGGTTAAAAATGGCCGGAGAGTTCGCAGGCTTTGGCGCAGATTTTGGCGCAGATTTTGTCGCAGACTTTGGCGCGGATTTTGGCGCAGATTTTGGCGCAGAAGAATGGGCTGGCATTGGCCTACTGTTGAAACAGCTGCTGGAACACGGGCAGCTGAATCGTGTCCTTGACAATCAAGAACATGCCCAGGCCGAGCAGCAAGAACAAACCGGTTTGCATGACCCCGTTTTGGAACTGCTGGGGCAAAGGTTTACCCCGCAGCCCTTCGACCAGCAAAAAGGCCAGTTGGCCACCGTCTAGGGCTGGAAGCGGCAAAATATTAATCACCGCGAGGTTGATGCTGATAAAGGCCGCAAAGAAAAACAGATTGCCAGAATCAGAAGCGGCAATGCTGGAGCCCCACTGGACGATTTTGACTGGCCCCGACACCTGGGAGGCGGTTTCGTTAAAACGAGTCAGCAGCAAGCCAAAGCCTTGAAAAATCCGCTTGACCAGCTCCTGAAATTCGTTGGCAGCCAAGCTAAAGCTCTCCAAAAAGCCGTTGGGCCGCCGGTAGAGTGCCTTGCCGTTGGGGGCCAACTGAACACCGATGTGACCGCTGTTGTCTTCACCGACCTCGGGGGTAATCGAAAGGGCCAGCTGGCTGTCGCCCCGCTTGACCTGCAGTGCTACCGCTTGGTTGGGGCTAGACTTAATCGTCTCGACCAGACTCTGAACCTCAGTTTCGGCGGCGTCAAAGACGCGTCCACCGGCGCTGAGAATGATATCTCCGGCTTGAAGGCCCGCCTTGGCCGCTGGAGAAGCGTCAAAAACTTGCGGGACAATGACACCCGGTTGTAGGTCGTAACCGTTGGGGACGCCAATTAGGCCAAACTGCGTCACCAAAATCAAATAGGCAAAGAGTAAATTGGCAATTACACCTGCGCTGATGACGATCGCCCGGTCTAAGATCGGACGGTTCTTGAGCAAATTGGGATCCGTCGGCTCAATGTCGCTATCGGGATCGTCGTCCGGAAATCCGACGTAGCCCCCCAATGGAATCAGGCGCAGCGCATACTCGGTTTGCGAGCCTTGGTAGCGCAACAGGGCAGGTCCAAAGCCAATGCAAAACCGGTTGGCGTAGATGCCCTGGAGCCGAGCCGCGAGAAAGTGGCCGAGCTCATGCACAAAAATTAGCAGGGCCAAAACCCCGATCGCGACCAAAACCGACATAGATTCTTTGCCCTAGCGCTAGGTTAATGTTCCTTAATCTTTTTTATTCTAAGGGGGATCGCGGGCGATCGCCTCCCGGCAAGCGCCCCCGCCTGTTCTCAAGCCTGTCCTCAAGCCTGTTCTCAAGCCGACTTTGACCGGACTCCTACAGAACTTCTCTGCGAAGATAGGGCTGTAGAACTGTGGGGATTTTAACCGCTCCGTTGGCCGCTTGGTAATTTTCCAAAATGGCGGCCATCGTGCGACCCACGGCGAGGCCAGAGCCATTGAGCGTATGGGCAAACTGGGTGCCTTTGGTGCCAGCTTCTCGATAGCGGATATTGGCCCGACGGGCCTGGAAGTCGTAGCAGTTGGAGCAGCTCGAAATCTCGCGGTAGGTTTCGGCAGAAGGTAGCCACACCTCGAGGTCGTAGCACTTGGCGGCCCCGAAGCCGAGGTCTCCGGTGCACAGTTCAATGACGCGGTAGGGCAGCTCGAGCGCCTGCAAAATCGCTTCGGCATTTTGCCGCAGGGTTTCGTGTTCTGCTTCGGAGGTTTCGGGATTCACAATCTTGATCAGTTCGACCTTGTTGAACTGATGCAGGCGAATCAAACCCCGAGTGTCGCGGCCATAGCTGCCAGCTTCGCGGCGGAAACAGGGCGTGTAGGCACAGTGATAAATCGGTAGGGCGTCACTTTCGAGAATTTCATCGCGATAGAGATTGACCAGGGGAACTTCGGCGGTGGGGGTCAGCCACAGGTCATCGTCAGCACACTTAAAACTCTCTTCGGCAAACTTGGGGAGTTGGCCCGTGGCGGTGAGGGAGTCTGAGTTGACGAGAATCGGTGGCAAGGCTTCGATGTAGCCCGCTGCAATCTGCTGATCGAGCATGAAGGAGATCAGGGCGCGTTCTAGGGCTGCCCCCGCGCCGAGTAGGGTCACAAAACGGCTCTGGGCCACCTTGGCCGATCGCTCAAAGTTGAAAATGCCGAGCTTTTCGCCCATTTCCCAGTGGGGCAAAATACCCTCGGGGCCGCGTTTGTGGGCGTCGCCCCAGCGATGTATCTCGACGTTTTCGGTTTCGGTTTTGCCCTGGGGCGTTGTGTCGCTAGGCAGGTTGGGCAGCGTCAGCAGGATGTTTTGAATTTCGAGCTTGAGTGCCTTTTCTTCCGGGTCTAGCTCTGCTAGCTGGGTTTTGAGATCGTTGCCTTCGGTTCGTAGGGCAGCGATTTCCGGGCCTTGGGGGTCACTGCCGGATTTGATTTTTTGGCCGACTGCTTTGCCGATGGTGTTGCTGCGAGACTGGAGTTGCGATCGCCTCGTTTCCAAATCTCGCTGTCTTTGATCAAGCCTCAGCAGCGGCTGAAGATCATAATCTCCCCCCCGCAGGCTCAGCTTTTCCTGGACGGCTACGGGATTGGCGCGGATCTGTTTAATGTCGAGCACGATTCAAGGTTTCGCATGTTTCGCATTTTCAACCAACCAGCATAGCGTGGGAGTTTACGCTTCGGTGGCATTTTGTCATCGGGGTCTTGTCATCGGGGTCTTGTCATCGGGGTCTTGTCATCGGGGTCTTGTCATCGGGAGATTTAATCCTGGGCTCAAAAATCCTTTTCTCGCGATCGCAACCCCAGGCGATAGAATCTCTAGTCTGTAACGTGTGTTCTGTGAAACAGGTGTTATCTCTTTGTCTGTTGATATGCAAGCATCTTCTCGTTGGTCTGTTCGTTGGCAACGCCTAAGGCAAAGTGCAGCCCTCACCCTCGGAGTCAGCCTCACCCTCCCGGCCTTTGTCCTGCCCCCTGCCCAAGCTCAGCTCGGCATGAGCTGTGCCCGTACCGCCGAAGAAGTCCAGGCCAAAAGCGATTTGCTGCGGGCCATGGTGGCGGGCGATCGCAAGGCCCAGCGTCGCTACGAAGAACGCATCAAAGATCACCTCAAACTCTTAGACGATTGCCGCCGTAAAAACTGGCCCGAAAAACAAGCGCTCTGGCTACGACTTTATCCCTGCGATGCCAAACCGGGGGTGCTCGAGCAAGTGCTCGACCAGGCTGTCAACATGGGCTACAACCAGGTCTATGTCGAAGTGTTCTTTGATGGACGGGTGCTATTACCCCAGTCGAGCAACCCCACGGCTTGGCCCTCGGTGCTCAATCAGCCGGATCAGGCCAACACTGACCTGTTTAAGCTGGCCTTGGATAAAGGTCGTGAGCGTGGTCTAGAGATGTACGCCTGGATGTACACGATGAACTTCGGTGGAACCTACGGGCAACGGGGCGATCGCAAGGACACCCTCGCTCGCAATGGTCGCGGTCAAACTAGTCTCGACTTGGTTCCTGGCTCCACCCAAACCTTCATCGATCCGTACAACCGCCTGGCCATCCGCGACTATTCTGTGCTGATGCAAGAGGTGATTAAACGCCGTCCCGATGGCGTGCTGTTCGACTATGTTCGTTACCCGCGCGGTAGTGGCTCCGCCTCGGTGGTGGGGGATGTGAAAGACTTGTTGGTCTATGGCACAGCCTCTCAGCAAGCGCTGATCAAACGAGCGACCAATGCCAAAGGACAAGAGCTGATCCGTCGCTTCGTTCAAAAAGGCCACATTGGCATCGGCGATCTTAAAGAACTCAACAAAAAATATCCCCGAGAACAAGAGCCTCTCTGGCAAGGGCGAATTTCCGGCACCCTCGGCAAATCTGCCTCCCTTGACCAACAGCAGCAAACCCTCCAGCAGGAACTTTGGTTCCTGAGCGTGGCCCATGCCTACCAAGGGGTGGTGGATTTTCTGGACATGGCAGCTCGTCCGGTGCAGCAAGCTGGGCTGTCCTCCGGGGCGGTCTTTTTCCCTGGGGGAAATAAGGCTGTGGGCCAGCGGGGTTTCGACTCGCGGATGCAGCCCTGGGATCGTTTTTCGCCCTCGCTGCAGTGGCATCCGATGGCCTACGCGGCTTGCGGTAGCGCAAATTGCATCCTAGAAGAAGTTCGGGATGTGATTAACAGTGCACCGCCCGGTGTCAAAGTTCAGCCCGCCCTGGCCGGGGCCTGGGGACGCTCTGCCTACGGGAACCGGCCGTCCCTCGAGCAACAGATGGCGGGGTTGCGACCGCTCTCTAGCAGCATCACCACCGTCAGCCACTTTGCCTACTCTTGGCAGCAGCCGCAAAACGACACCAATCGCAAGTCCTGCAGACTTTAGTCCTTGGCAGAGCTAGAGCGCACAATCCAGTAGCTCAGTGACAGCGTTAACACTGCCACCGAAGCCCCAAGAGCTGGACGCCACTAACACTTTTGAGGTCGAGCAAGATTATCTTGCGTGCAACAGCGGTAAGCGATGTGACGATGACTAGCTCTAGTTGCACATAGTGCTTACGCAAGTAGGCCGTGATGTTTTGCAGCAGCTCTAGGGCGATCAACACCGTCAGAAAAAGCCAAAGACTTCCAACAGTGCTGTATTGAAAAACAACCGAGGTGCAAGCAACACATCTTGGATCAGCAGCAGGCTCAGATCAAACATTGCGACGAGGATGACCGCAATCATGCCCATGGCCAGCAGCTTGGCGACCAGGGTTTCGAAGCCACTGATGCCTCGCTTAAAACCGTCATCACTCAGGGCGTACTTGATTCGCTCAAACATTACAATTTAAATGCAGGGTTTCTTTCACGGGTTTTGTTCAGTTTTCGTTCCCAAAACGATCCGGGTAATAGTTCCCTGATGCGAAGAACGGGGCAGGGGGAGATTCTACCCCCTGACATCACTGCATTCTACTAGGGTTCATGCAAGAGGTTGTTTCTCGCCAGACATCGGCTCGTGCTTCACACAAAGAGCCATTTCACAAAGAGCCATTTCACAAAGAGCCATTTCACAAAGAGCCATTTCACAAAGAGCCATCGCGTAATCGGCCGTTGAATCGAGTGCCAGCTATTGATGTAACCCAGCCCGAAATCCTAGAAGCCGTCCTCGAATCTCATCTCCAGTCCTACCCAGCGGCCCAGACCACGCGACTGGAAGTATGCGCTGAGCCAGAGGGTCTCCACCTTCGTCTGACGGACGCCACCTGCCCCGATCCGCTCTTGATGATGAACTATCTGGGAGCAAGGCTAGCAACGCTACCCATAGGGCGATCGCAGCGGGTTAGTTTTTCGGGGGCTAGCGATGCCCAAGGTCGCCCGACTTGGATTGGCTTTATGGATGTGGCAGAGTTTGTCGATGCAGAGTTTGCCGATGCAGAGTTTGCCGATGCAAAGTTTGCCGATGCAGAATTTGTGGCTGTGGCTGCGACCCCGACACCCGAAGGTCTCACCTCGCCTGCTGTGGAGGGGGAATTGGTTTTGCCCGAGTTGCGATCGCCCCAAGATTACGAACGATTTATTACCGACCACAGTAGTTGGTTTACCCCAGTCGTCAAGGCGAATGCCAGACTGCACAACTTTGCCAAAGCCACCCAACGCGAGCGTATTGCCGAAACTGCCAAGCTGCTGGCCCACACACTGACGCCAGCCGAAACCTTGCTCGATGTCATGCCGGTGCGCTATCGCCGCCGTTCTAGCAGTCTGATTTTGACCAATCAACGGCTGTGGTGCGTCTGCGAGTCTCTGAGGCTCCAACGTCCCTCGACGCAGGATTTGTTTCTTTTTCTCAGCGAGCTGGAGCAGATCGAGATCGCCGAAAATGGTCTCAGGGTTCAGCCGGAGCCTCAGGGGGGTGATCAGCTGGGATATCAGTCGGATTATCAAATTTATTTCAATGTGGGCGAATCCCAAAACCTGGAAATTTTGCTTTCCTATTTCACCAGAGTGGTGCGGCGACCGGTGATTGCCGAAACGACCCCCTTAAAAATCCGCCAAGCTGCGGGATTGGGTCTGGTCGCTTCACTGGTGCTGGGGGTCGGTTGGACTGTAGCGGGAGGGATGGACGTTTTCCTCCGTCAGGTGCCGCTGGAGCAGCAGGCGGTTGAGCCTCAAGGCCTGGATGCTGGGAACTTGAATGCTCAAAGCCTGAACGCTCAGAGTCTGAAGGCTCAAACGCCTACCGTGGAGACGATCGCACTCCCCAGCCTTGCTACCTCGACCCTAGCCGATTCCCACCCCAAGTTATCCCACTGCCTCGATCGCTTTAACCAGTCTCTCAACCCCAACGGCTACGCCGCCCTCAACCGGGTGACCCAGACCTTGATGATCCGTTTGGAACAGTTCACGGGTCGTTATGCCAATGGGGTTGAGTTTGATGCACTAGCCGAGCAGATGGCCCAGGAGGCGTTTGCGAGCTGCGATCGCACCTCCGTGAATCAAGTTCGGGTCGAAGGGGGTCGCTACTCGTTTTTTCGGGGTCGAAACGCTAAAAATTACGAATAGTTCCCTAATGGTGTCGCCAATGTTGGATGATCATCGGGGAAAAAATTAAGGACTTAGATTCATGACAACGGCTCAGGGACTAACACCTCAGGGACTCACGACCCAACGGCTTAGCGGCAAAGTTGCCCTGGTGACCGGCGCATCGCGCGGTATTGGTCGGGCGATCGCCCTGGCCCTCGCAGCGGAGGGCGCTAAGATCGTGGTCAATTATGCCCGTTCGAGTGAAGCCGCCGAGGCTGTTGTCCAAGAGATTGTCGCGGGGGGAGGGGAGGCGATCGCCCAACCGGCAGATGTTTCTCAAGAAGACCAGGTTGAGGCTCTTGTCAAAGCCACCCAAGATCAATGGGGCCGCATTGATGTCCTGGTCAATAATGCAGGTATCACCAAGGACAACCTGTTACTGCGCATGAAGCCCGCCGACTGGAGCGCTGTCATCGACCTCAACCTTACAGGTGTCTATCTCTGCACCCGCGCCGTCAGCAAACTCATGCTCAAGCAAAAGTCGGGCCGCATCATCAATATTTCGTCCATTGTCGGCGAGATGGGCAACCCCGGTCAAGCGAACTATGCCGCAGCCAAAGCAGGCGTGATCGGCTTCACCAAGGCCGTGGCCAAAGAAGTCGCCAGCCGGGGGATCACAGTCAACGCCGTCGCCCCAGGCTTCATTGAAACCGACATGACCCACGGCCTTGATTCAAGCGCGTTGCTCAAGTTCATTCCCCTGGCTCGGCTCGGTCAGGCGGATGAAGTGGCAGGTACTGTGCGTTTCTTGGCCGCCGACCCGGCAGCAGGATACATCACGGGTCAGGCGATTAATGTCGATGGTGGTATGGTGATGGCTTAGGAAAAGACTACGGTGCGGTTGCCATAACTGAGCACTCGGTGTTGCAAGTGCAAGCGCACGGCTCGAGCTAGAACCATACGTTCTAGGTCTTTGCCCTTACGAATGAGATCGTCAACGCTATCCCGGTGCGTTACCCGCGAGACGTCCTGTTCAATAATGGGGCCTTCGTCGAGATCGGGCGTGGCATAGTGGGCCGTGGCACCAATCAGCTTGACCCCACGTCCGTAGGCGCGATGGTAGGGCTTGGCCCCAGCAAAGGCGGGCAAAAAGGAATGGTGAATGTTGATCACCTGGGGAAACTGAGCCAAAAAGCTATCACTGAGCACCTGCATATACTTGGCCAGCACCACAAGTTCGATCCGGTGCTCGGCCAAGAGGGCTAGCTGTTGGGCTTCTTGTTCGAGCTTGATCTCTTTTTGAATGGGAATGTGGTGAAAATCGAGCTTGAAGGGTTCGGCGATCGCCCGCAGCTTCTCATGGTTACTCAAAATTAGTGCAATCTCACCCTTGAGCTCACCGGCCTGCTGCCGCCAAAGTAAGTCTAGCAAGCAATGATCCTGGGTGCTCACCCAGATGGCGATGCGTGGGCGATCGTCGGAAAAGTGAAGTTGCCACGTGGCACCCAGGGGCTTCGCAATCCCTTCAAATGCGGGTGCAATGATCTCCTTGGGCAAGTTGAATCCCGCCAGCTCCCACTCAATCCGGCTCAGGAACAGACCCGCTTCAAAATCTTGATGATGGTCGGCATGAATAATATTGCCGCCATTGGCGTAGACAAAGCTGGAGAGCTTGGCCACGAGCCCGAGCTGATCCGGGCAAGAAAGCAGGAGAGTTGCAGTGGGGCCGTGCATGGGAATGGGAAATGGGGAGGGGGAAGCTCAAGATTCGTAGGCATCAGGGTTTTGGGTGCGGTCTTCGATGTCTGCCAGAGTCTTGAGCACCAGCCGCTTGGCTTGGAGCTGCCAACCCAGTTTCTGAATCGAAAAAGTCGCAATCCCGCCAAAGAACGTCGCCAAAAGATCCAGGGGCTGGAACATCGAAATTCCCAACAACAAGCCCAAACCCGTAATACCCAAGAACGGTAAGGCCACCAACTGGCGATTGGTTTCAATCAGTTTGCGGATTGGATCCTGGGGCATTTCTGCCTCAAGGGCGGCTCGAATCTCCTGTTGCTGCGCAGGGGGAATGGCGAGGCCAATCTTGCGGCGAAGCTTTTCGATTTTGCGAGCCTCGGTGCTGTACTGGGCCAGCTCATCCTCCGCCATCAAGACGAGACGCTCTTTCTGCTGCTCCATGGCGATCGCACCCCCGCCTCAGCGGCTGTAGTCTTCATTGCTCAGCCTTCCATTATGACGGCGATCGACCCACTTCTAACTCCCTGGGTAACCTCGATCCTAGGCTCCAGTCCCAGGCCCCTAAAAATAAACAAAAAAAAGGAGAGTCACTCAAGTGACTCCCCCGATCATCAGGGTGCATCTACATGTCTATTTGTACCGCACAGGGGTGGGGGGTGTCACCCCCTTTAGGCTATTTTTTTGCAAGTTCAGTAAAATCACTTGATTTTCCGTATCAGAAAATCTGCCTCGGAAAAGCTTTGGCAGCTTTATCCCTGTAATTTTTGAGTCAAGATTTGGTTGGAGAGCTGTGGGTCAACGCGGCCACCGCTTTGTTTCATCAGCTGACCGACAAAAAAGCCCTGGAGCTTGGTCTTGCCCGCACGGAACTGCTCGACTTTGTCTGGATTGGCGGCCATGACCGCGTCGATGAGGGCGCGATCGCCTCCGGATCCGAGAGTCTGGGTCAGGCCTTCGGGCGTTCCACC
>JAAUOP010000232.1 GCA_012034805.1 Synechococcales cyanobacterium CRU_2_2
GCACCGGAGATCAGCTTCTGCCCGTCCAGGGGGGCGGCGGTGCTGAACCTGCTTTACCTCGATGAATACAATCTCAACCCCGACTATCTGGAAACGGTCCTGCGCCATGAGCTGGGCCATGTCCTGGGGCTGGGCGTAATCTGGGACAAGCGGGGCAATGATTTGGTCGATGAAGACCAGGCGCTCTACCGGGCTGAAACCTATGCCGGTCAGTCCTATGGCGAGCTCTTGGGCACGGGATTGCCGACGGCCATTCCCCTGGATCGCGACTCCCTGACCCATTGGGATGAAACGCTGTTTGACGCGGAGCTGATGACGCCCAATGCGGAAGGGATAGGAGATGCCTTGCCCCTCAGCGCCATGACGATTTCCTCCCTGCGGGATCTGGGCTGGCGGGTCAACTATGGGGCTGCTGAGGCCTTTAGCTTGGGGAGCGATCGCCCCTGACATCCTGCGACGAGCAAAAAATCGCCACCAAAAATCGCTACTTTAGATACAAATCTGTATCAGGGCTTCTTGATAAAGTGGCTAGAATCGTTGAATCAATGCAGCAAGAGCGAGTTGCAGCACAGCCAAAGTGCTGCGAAAAATAGGGAGGTGCAATAGACCCACCCGGAGTAAAAACCATAGGTCGTGGCGTGACCGCCGTGGCCCAATGCTGCTTTGAGCGACAATGCTCCAATATCAGGTGATAGGCTAGTTCTGTGGTAAAAATTGAATCCTGTCTTGTCAAGCAGCCTATGGTGACTTCTACCCAATACCCAGTGATGGTCATTGGTGGAGCCGAGGATAAGGTCAACGGTCGCGATATACTCACTGCCTTTTTTGAAAATGCTGGTGGCAGCGATGCCGTGATTGGCATCATTCCCTGTGCCTCGCGTGAGCCTGCGGTGGTGGGCGAATCGCTATTACCAAATCTTTCAACACATGGGAGCCAAGCAGGTTCAGGTGCTCGATATCCGCTACCCCAGCGAGGGCAATGAGGCACGCTGGCTCGCTCTGCTCCAAGACTGTTCTGGAATTTTTGTCACCGGGGAGATCAGGTTCGTCTCTGCGACCTGATTCGCGGAACCAGCTTGATTGAACAGATCAAGGCTCGGGTCAACCTGGGCAGCCTTGCCCTAGCGGGAACCAGCGCCGGGGCGGCGATGATGGGTCAAATCATGATCGCTGGCGGCAGCAGCGGCGAGTCTCCCAATCCTTCCCTGGTGGAGCTGACTGCGGGCCTAGGTTTTTTGCCTGAGCTGCTGGTGGATCAGGCATTTTCACAACCGCAACCGCATGGCCCGCTTGATGAGCGCGATCGCGGCCAACCCCGACAAGCTGGGCATCGGGATTGATGACGGATACCTGTGCGGTGTTCGGCAGCGATGGCACGTTTCACGTCCTGGGCAAGGGCTCGATCACGGTGATTGACCCCGGCGGCCTATCCCATACCAGCCATGGCCAGACGGATCCTGGGGAGCCGATGGATCAGTCCGCTCCCCTCAGTTTGCACAATCTTGTAGTGCATGTGTTGCGCCAGGGCGATCGCTATGACTACAAGCATCGAACCCTACTGCCCCGGCGTCAGCAGCCCGTATAAATACCCTCGCTCACCGCTGTAGCAAGGCGGTAGGATTCTATCTCACAGAAGGTTTTCGCAGCTCCTTAAGCTTCAGACTCTGCTTCCCCTTCTTGTCCCTTACTCTGTGTTCCTCGCTCTGTCTCAACTGTCCCAGCTCAACCATCCTGCCCAAGCCGTTCTCACTCCACCGTTCCACCTCATTCGCCCTGAATCGGTCGTCCTACCTCAGACGCCCTGTACTGTTCTTTCCGTCCCCTTGTTTCGCTCCCCGTGTCCAACGAAAAAGGTGCATCCCTAAGGCCCCCATCCCTATGAAAATTCTCAAAACCCAGACCCTACGCGGGCCAAACTATTGGAGCATTCGCCGCTCCAAATTGATTCTTTTGCGCCTTGACCTAGAGGCCCTGGCGGAATCTCCCTCCAACGAGATTGAGGGATTTTATGAGGGGTTGGTCGAAGCGTTGCCCAGCTTGGTTGAGCACCACTGCTCGCCGGGCTGCCGAGGCGGATTTCTCAGCCGCGTTGAGGAAGGCACCATGATGGGCCACATCCTGGAGCATGTTGCCCTAGAGCTACAAACCTTGGCTGGCATGCCCGTGGGATTCGGGCGTACCCGTGAAACCTCGGATCCGGGGATTTACCAGGTTGTTTTTGAGTACCAAAATGAGCAAGCTGGACGATACGCCGCAAGAGCTGCATTCCGACTATGCAATAGCATCATAGCAAACGGCCACTATTCCCAAGCAGAACTACACAAAGATTTAGAAGATCTGCGGACCTTGCGGGCCGATGCCTCCCTCGGACCCAGCTCCGAAGCCCTGGTGCGGGAAGCGGAAGCCAGGGGCATTCCCTGGACTGCCTTGGAAACCCGCAATCTGATCCAGTTTGGCCAGGGCAAATACCAAAAGCGCACCCAGGCCTCCCTCACCAGCCACAGCGATGTCTTGAGTGTGGAGCTGGCCTGCGACAAGGAAAGCACTAAGCAGATCCTGGCAAATGCGGGGATTCCGGTGCCCAAGGGAGCCGTGGTTTATTACTTGAGCGAGCTGGAAGATGCGATCGCGACATCGGCGGCTATCCCCTCGTGATCAAGCCCCTAGATGGCAACCATGGCCGGGGCATCACCCTAGACATCCAATCCTGGCAGGAAGCAGAAGCCGCCTACGGCCGAGCCAAGGACGTTTCCACTGGCGTGATTGTTGAACATTATTACCAGGGGCGGGATCACCGGGTCTTGGTGGTTAACCACAAGGTCATTGCCGTGGCCGAGCGCATTCCCGCCCACGTCATCGGCAACGGCCAGGACAGCATCGAAGCCTTGGTCGAAGCGGAAAACCGCGACCCCCGCCGGGGCGAAGGCCATGATAATCTGCTCACCTTGATTGCCTTGGATCGCGCCGCAGATGAGCTGCTGGCGCGCCAGGGCTATCAGCGGGACAGCGTTCTGGCTGCCGGGGAGATCTGCTATCTCAAGGCCACGGCCAACCTCAGCACCGGCGGTGTTGCCGTGGATCGCACCGATGAGATCCACCCCGAGACCCTCTGGATTGCGGAGCGGGCTTCTCGCATTATCGGCCTGGATGTGGCCGGGATCGACATCGTCACCACCGACATTTCCCAGCCCCTCAAGGCCGTCAATGGCGTCATTGTCGAGGTCAACGCCGCCCCCGGCCTGCGGATGCATGTGGCTCCCAGCCAGGGTGTGCCGCGCAACGTGGCCGCCCCCATCCTGGACATGCTGTTTCCCCCCGGCAGCCCCCAGCGCATCCCGATTGTGGCGATTACCGGCACCAACGGCAAAACCACCACCACGCGCCTCACGGCCCACATTCTCGGCCAGACCTACGACACGGTGGGCTTCACCACCACCGATGGGATTTACATTGATGGCAATCTGATTGAGAAGGGCGACACCACTGGCCCCCAGAGTGCCCAGGTAATTCTCCAGGATCCGACGGTGGATGTGGCGGTGTTGGAGACGGCCCGAGGGGGGACTGCTGCGATCGGGCCTCGCGTTCCAGCACTGCGATGTGGGCGTCGTGCTGAATGTGGCGGCGGACCACTTGGGCTTGGGAGACATCGACACGGTGGAACAGTTGGCCCAGCTCAAGGGTGTCGTGGCCGAAGCGATCCACCCTAGCGGCTATGCCGTGCTCAATGCGGACGATGAGCTGGTGGCGGCCATGGCCTATAAGGTGGATGCCAATGTGGCCTACTTCTCCATGGATCCAGACAACCCTCGGGTGCGAGTCCACACGGAACGGGGCGGCATTGCAGCGGTCTATGAACAGGGCTATTTGTCGATCCTCAAGGGGGATTGGCTGATGCGCATCGAGCAAGCCAGCCGCGTGCCCCTTACCATGGGCGGCAAGGCTCCGTTTATGATTGCCAATGCCCTGGCGGCGAGCCTGGCGGCCTTTGTTCGAGGCGTGGCGATCGATGACATCCGCTCCGCACTGCGCAGCTTTAGGGCTTCCACCCAGCAGACGCCTGGGCGCATGAACCTGTTCAATTTGGGCAAGTACCATGCCCTGGTGGACTATGCCCACAATCCAGCCAGCTATGCAGCGCTGGGTAGTTTTGTGGCCAACTGGGAAGGCCCTTGCATTGGGGTTGTGGGGGCACCGGGCGATCGCCGCAACGAAGACTTCCTCGAACTCGGGGTGCTCTGTGGCAAGATTTTCGACCAAGTCTTTATCAAAGAAGATGACGATCGCGAGGCCGCGCCCCGGCGGACCGATGTCGCCGACGATCTCGTCCGTCCGCGGATCCGCCGCGTCGGCGTTGACCGTGCCGGTGACGCGCAGGTTGATCGAGCCGTCGGGATCGGCGACGGCTCAATCGGAACCGGATTTTCCGGCCGCGCGCCTGCCGCGAATATCGTCTCCGCGGTTGGCGCGATCATTGACCAGGGCGGCGTCTTTTTTCGCAATGCTTCCGGCGCCCTGATGCTTGCAGAGACGGGTCTGCTGAACGACCGCGATGCCACGTCACATTGGGGCTATCAGGATCTGTTCCGCAACGGTGCTGTTTCAGAGCTGGATTTGAGAGATCGGCAATTGAAGTACGACGCGGCTGCACAGGAACTGGAAGAGGCAAAACGAGAACAGGAACAAGCGGCAAAAACCCTGACCAGCGTTGCCGAGGTGCGTCCGACCGATATTCAACAAGCCCAGGCCGCCGTTAATGTGGCGATGGCAAACCTGCAGCGGGCTAAGACTGACTGGAAGCGTCTGTTGTGCGATCGCCGATTACGGGACAAATTATTAAAATTCATACCCGTGAGGGCGAACAGGTGGGCAATGATGGGGTTGCCGAAGTCGGCAAACCAATCGCATGTACGCGATCGCTGAAATCTATGAAACTGACATTCAAAACGTAAAACGCGGACAACGAGCCACGATCACCAGCTCTGCATTTCCAGGCGAAATTACGGGTGTCGTTGATCAAATTGGTCTCTTTAATTCGCAAAAATGATGTGTTGAACACGGATTCCA
>JAAUOP010000093.1 GCA_012034805.1 Synechococcales cyanobacterium CRU_2_2
AAGGCGATCGCGCGGAGAATATCGAACTGGCGATCGCCGCCTACCAGCAAGCCTTGACGGTGAGGACTCAAACCGCAATGCCGATCGAGTGGGCCCAAACCACCAATAACCTGGCAAATGCATACTCTGACCGCATCAAAGGCGATCGCGCGGAGAATCTCGAACAGGCGATCGCCGCCTACGAGCAAGCCTTGACCGTGATGACGACAGCCCTCCCTGACGACTGCCGCAAACAGGCACAGTCCTAGCCAACCTCTACAGCGACGAATCCCGCTGGACAGACGCCACCCGCACCTACGACCTCGCCCTCCAAGCCGCCGAAATCTGCTACCAACGCTGCGACTTCCTCGACAGCAAATCCTCCGAACTCAGCACCACCGCCAACCTCCCCCGCCGCGCCGCCTACGCCTACGCCAAAACCGGCGATCTGTCCAAAGCGATCGAAACCCTAGAACAAGGCCGCGCCCGTGGCCTCAGCGAAAGCCTCAATCGTGATCGCTCTGACCTCACCCAACTCGAACAAAGCCATCCCAATCTCCATCGCCAATACAAAACCCTCACCGCACAACTGCGCGACCTCGAAACCCAACAGCGCAATCCAGACAGCCCCCTCACCCGCCCAGAAATCCAAACCCGCAGCCAAAGCCTGCGCCAGCAGCTCGAAGATGCGATCGACCAAATTCGCCAAGTCCCCAACTACCAAGACTTCCTCAAAGCGCCGACCTTTGCCGATATTCAGCAAGCGGTGACGAGCGATCGCCCCTTGACCTACCTCGTCACCACCCCCAACGGCGGCATGGCGATTACGGTTACCGTCGATGCGATCGAACTGCTGTGGCTCGATGATTTGACCGAAACCAAACTGGTTGATCTGCTCAATCAAACTTGGTTCGCCGCCTACAGAAAATCCCAAGCTGACCGCCAAGGCTGGTATGACGCGATCGATGCTGTTACTCGCCAACTCTGGGATCTGCTCATGGGGCCACTGGTTCAAAAACTCCAGGAAATGGGTTGCGATCGCATCACCCTCATCCCCACCGGCTACCTCAGCCTCCTCCCCCTCCACGCCGCCTGGACCCCAGACAAAAACCAACCCACAGGCCGCCGCTACGCCCTCGACCACCTCCACATCACCTACACCCCCAACGCCAAATCCCTCACCGCCGCCAGGGAAATCGCCGATCGCGTCCAGGCCGACACAATCCTAGCCATTGACAACCCCAAACAAGACCTGCCCAGCTCAGCGCAAGAAATACAAGCCGCGATCGCCACCTTCCAGAATCCCACCGTCATTCGTCATGACCAAGCAACCGTAGAACAGGTGCGATCGCAACTTCCTAACGTGGCGATCGCCCACTTCTCCTGCCACGGAAAAGCTGAGCTGACCGATCCCCTCACCAGCGGCCTTGACATGAGCGATGGACGACTGACCCTCAAAGATATCTTCGCCCTGAACTTAGCTGAGGGCGATCGTGGCCTCCGCCTCGCCATCCTCTCCGCCTGCGAAACCGGCATGATTGGCACCGAAAACGCCGACGAAGCCATCAGCCTCCCCACCGGCCTGCTCCAAGCCGGAGTCGCCGCCGTCATCGCCTCCCTCTGGTCCGTCAGCGACCTCAGCACCATGCTCCTCCTGACCAAATTCTATGACCTCTGGCGCAGCCACCAGCTTGAACCCGACCAAGCCCTGCGCCAAGCCCAACGCTGGCTGCGCGACACCACCAACGCCGAAAAATCCAGACCCTGAAAGCCATACTCCCAGAATTCCCCGACAGCCCCCTGAAGCCCCCGCGATCGCTTCCTCGGCCTCCCAGAGGCGATCGCCCGCGACCTCTACAACGAACTCGCCCTAGAAGACCCAGAAGCACGCACCTACGCCCACCCCTTCCACTGGGCAGCCTTCAGCTACACTGGAATCTAGTAGCACAGCATTTGTTGGCCCTCACCCTAAATCCCTCTCCCTGGGGAGAGGGACTTTGAATCTTGCTCCCCTCTCCTCGGGGAGAGGGGCTGGGGGTGAGGGCGGATTAACGCCATAGACCACTAGCCTCCTCCCACCCCAAAGCCATGCCCCTACGTGACCTCATCACCAGCAAACGCGAAGACATCATTGCCCTCGCTGCTCGGTACAACGCTGCCAATGTTCGGCTGTTTGGGTCCGTTGCCCGTGGTGACGATCGACCCGACAGCGATGTCGATCTCCTAGTCGATGTCCAACAGCAATGGAGCCTCTTCGATCACATTGGCTTAATGCAAGATCTCGAAGATCTCCTGGGCCGAAAGATAGATCTCATCCCCGCTAATTCGATTCGAGACTTTTGTCGCGATCGCATCCTTGCCGAAGCCATTCCTTTATAGGGCAACACAACCATGAGACAGCCCGAAGAAGAGAATCTAGTGTATCTCAATGACATTTTGCAATGCATCCAAGACATCGCAACCTACACTCAAGCTGGAGAAGCAGAATTTATGCGCTCCAAACTGATTCGGGATGCCATCATGCGCAACTTTGAGGTCATGGGTGAAGCAACAAAACGCCTTTCCTCAGAGCTTCGGCAACAGTACCCAGAAATCCCCTGGCGACGTATGGCAGGCTTCCGAGACGTACTGATTCACAACTATATGCGCATCGATATCGCAACCGTTTGGAATGCCGTTCAAGAACTTCCCCCAATCCAACTTAGGCTCGAATCTATCCGTCAAGACCTTATTAATTCCGACTCCTGAAATTTTTAGAATCCATATCTCTTTGGTTAATTTATGTCTCAAACTGAAAAACTTATTGCTGCCGCCCAGGCCATCCGCCCCTATCTCTCTGACCTTTTGCCCTCTGAAGAAGCTGCCGAATGCGATCGCCAAATCGCCACTCTTCTAACCCAAATCGAATCCGGTCAAGCCCAACCCACCCAACTTACCGCTCTCCTCACCCAAGCCAAATCTACGCGTGAATGGCTCCGTTGCTTCATCAAAGGGGAGTCCCCCGAAGAGATTACTCGCTCCATTAGCGGCTATTCTGGCCTCGCAGGTGACCCGACACTGCAACCTGCAATCAAGTATGTTTGTCCCCAGGCCGATGGGTGTACTGAGCCGTGGTATCGGGAAGGAAATGAGCCAATTCCTTTGTGCGAAACCCACCTGGTTCCCCTCGTTCCCGCCCAGTCCTTGGCCCAGTCCTAAGGTGCATCCATGACCGCAAAAGTCCTCGAAAGCTTTGGCGGCAAACTCGCCGAACAATGGGTCGCCACCCTGCTCACCCCCGCCTTTGTCTTCTGGCTTGGGGGCTTCGCCGCCATCCTGCAACGCTGGGGCTGGAAACCCCTCGTCGCCCAATTCACTGCATACCCCGAACCCCTCCAAATTGCCCTCCTCGTCGGAGGTTTTGCACGATCGCCACCTCCGCCTTCATTGTCCAACGCTTCGACTTCGCCACCCTCCGCTTCCTCGAAGGCTACGGCCCGCTGTGGATCCGCCCCCTCAAACAATGGCGAATTCAGCAGTATCGCGATCGCAAAACCCAACTCAGCCAACAGGCCCAAACCCTCCGAGCCCTCGAAGCCCAAAAACGCACCCAACTCCAAACCCTAAAAACCCTCATCGCAACCCAAGGCGCAGCCCAGCTCACCCCCGCCCAACGCACCGACTATCTCCAACTCAACGAGCACCTCCTCACCCCCCAGCAACAACAAACCCTAATCCGCATCCGGCAAGAACTGCGAGCCCTACCCCAAACCAACACCGACCTCATGCCCACCCGCCTCGGCAACATCCTCCGTGCCGCCGAACGCCAACCCCTCCACAATATGGCCTCGACGCCATCATCTGCTGGTCCCGCCTCTGGATGCTCCTGCCCGACCCCGTCAAAAAAGACCTCCAAGAAGCCCGTGCCGACCTCAACACCGCCGTCCGAGTCTGGTTGTGGAGCCTCCTCTTCTGCGGCTGGGCCACCCTTGCCCAAACGCCTTTAGCGACCTGGCCTTTGTTGCTTGGCCTACTCTCAGCTTGGTTTGCTTACCGCTGGGCGATCGCGCCGCCATCACCTACAGCGACTTGCTCGAAGCCACCTTCGATCTCTACCGCCATCTCCTCTACGATGCCCTACGCTGGAAACTCCCCGAGAACCCCGATGAAGAACGTCGGGTAGGACAGCAATTAACCCAGTACCTCTGGAGAGGAGAGATTGTGACTGGCTAAACTTTGTGCTAGATATTTTCGCCAAGCGATCGCGAGTCTTTGTTCCACCCGAAATTCCACCCGAATAAGGCCAGACTCGCATCAAGCCCTCTCTAATCCTCAATCACCGCATTGCGATCGAGCAACAGCAAATCCCGCAGCGCCTCCGTATCCAGCTCCCCGAGCCAATCCTCACCCGTTCCCACCACCTGCTCCGCCAGCGCCTGCTTCCGCTCAATCATCTCGTGAATGCGCTCCTCCAGTGTCCCCCGACAGACAAACTTATGTACCTGCACATTGCGCGTTTGGCCAATCCGAAAAGCCCGATCCGTCGCCTGGTTTTCCACCGCCGGATTCCACCAGCGATCGAAATGGAACACATGATTTGCCCTCGTCAAATTCAAGCCCACACCGCCCGCCTTCAACGACAGCAGCAAAATACGCGGCCCTTGCGGGTCTTGCTGAAAGCGATCGACCATCTCCTCTCGCTTTAGCTTCGTCGTACTACCATACAAAAACAGTACCTCCCCAAACCGCTGCTCCAGGTGGGCTTTTAGCAACTTACCCCACTCCGCAAACTGCGTGAAAATTAGCGATCGATCGCCCTCTGCCAAAGCTTCCTCAAGCATTTCCTCGAGCCGTTGCAACTTCGCTGACTGGGCCGAGAAAGCCCGAAAACCCTGAGACGACTTCGATTTACCATACAATACCGGATGATTGCAAACCTGCTTCAGCTTCGTCAGCAGCGCCAGCACCATGCCCCGCCGCTGAATGCCGGTGGCAGCCGCGATGTCTTCCAAAGTGGTGTCAACGAGTTGCTGGTACAAGTCAGCTTGAGCCTGAGTTAATCCACAAAATACGGCCATTTCCTGTTTCTCAGGTAGGTCTTGGATGATGCTACTATCGGTTTTGAGGCGGCGGAGGATGAAGGGTTGGACGAGCGATCGCAAGGTCTTGAGCGAATCCGTATCGCCATAGCGTTCGATCGGCATGGCAAACCGCCGCCGAAAGAAGTTCTTTGGCCCCAAGTAGCCCGGATTCAGAAAATCCATAATCGCCCAGAGTTCCGTCAGCCGGTTTTCCACTGGTGTCCCGGTCAAGGCAATGCGAAAATCGGCTTCTAACTCCCGCACCGCCAGGGATTGCTTGGCCTCGGCATTCTTAATATTTTGCGCCTCATCCAACACAACCCCAAGCCAGTCCACCGTTTTGAGCGACGTGAGATCTCGCTGCACCAGGGTATAGCTGGTAATCAACAAATCGGTACCGCAGAGGGCTTTGGCCAAGGCGTTGCCCTGGGGGCGATCGGGGCCGTGGTGGAGTTTGACCTTGAGGCTGGGGCCAAAACGATAGGCTTCCCGCTCCCAGTTGCCCAATACCGAGGTGGGACAGACGAGTAGCACAGGGCTTGTCAGTTGTTTCAGCTGTTTGAGATGCAACAAAAAAGCGATCAGCTGAACGGTTTTCCCCAGGCCCATGTCATCGGCTAGACAAGCGCCCAGTCCCCACTGTTGCAGGAACACCAGCCAGCCCACACCGAGTTTTTGGTAGGGTCGCAGTTGGCCCTTAAAGCTGGCCGGGGGCTCGATCGCCTGCACCGTCTGGTTACCCGTGAGCGTCGTGACCAGCTCTTGCAGTGCGCCGGAGGCCTCGAAGTTGACGACGGGTAATTTGCTGATGGTCTGGGCATCGCCGGTGCTAATGCGCAGGGCATCTTCCAAAGACAGATTGGGCTGCTCCTTGCGGCTGACGAAGAACTCACGGGCTGACCTGATGTCGTTGGGGCGCAGTTCGACCCATTCGCCGTTGACTTCAACTAGGGGGATTTCTTGCTGAGCCAACTGCTCGAACTCGGCTTTGGTTAGGGTTTGCCCGCCGATGGATAGCTCCCACTTGAACCGCAGCAGGCTGTTGAGGCCAATGCCGGTTTCGCCGCGTCTGGGCAACTCGGCAGTGATCTTGAGGCCGAGACGGTTGGCGATCGCCTCCTGATTGGCCAAGCTTGCGGGCAGCAGCACGCTCAAGCCGTTGTCCTGCAGCCGCCAAGCAACGGTTTTGATAAAAGCGTAGGCTTCGGAGGGCGTCAGCACGCAGCCGATTGGTGCTGACCCATCCAGGCTGGCCTCCAGGTTTGGGTACAACCTTGCTGCTCGCCCGAGACCTTCTAGCAACGTCTCCTGGGGGTTGGATAGGATCCGGCCTTGATAGCTGAGGGACTCGACGGGGTGCTCCCAAATTGTTGCAGCATCAACTCTAAAGTCGTTGCTATCTTCGGCTTGGAGGCTGTAGTCAAGCTGCCAAGTGGTTTTGCCGGAGGGGGGCGGGGTGAGGGTGAAGCAGGTGCGGAAGGGTTGGGCTTGGGTTTGCAGCGGGATTGACCAGCGCTGGAGTACCTCCTGGAGGCGATCGCCCGCCCCTGCCGGAATCTCCGCTGTGGTTCCCAGGGCTTTGAGCCAGGTTTGTACGTCGGGCTCTAGCTTGGGCGGGGTGCCTGTGATGGCGGGTTTGATTTGGGTGTCGAGCAGGGCCGCAAGGAAATGGCGGAGTAACCGTTGGGGCTGGGGGAGTCGGGGCACTGCGTAGGCGAGCGGGTTCAGGCTATAGCAGCGGCAGACGGCGGGGAGGTGCTGGCTAAAAAAGACGAGGCGATCGCGATCAATCCGGCCATCGAGCAGCGGCGTCCAGCGGGTTTTCCAGCTGGTTTTCCAGGGTGTTTCAGGCTCGTCACTTTTCTCGGAACGCTCTGGAATTATTGCGCTGGGGTCGATTTCGCTGGCCGGATCCAGATCGTCGTCCGTAGCCTCAGGGGTGGCCCGATTATCCCAGTCTGCGAGGCTCGCATCCAGTTCTAATTCTGAGCCGAAATCTTGCTTGTGCAACTGTGGGAAAAATTTCGATCGCGCGATCAAATCCAGTGACCAGCGCGCGACATGAGCCCAAAACCGCAAATCACCCCCAGTCCAAGCATTCGTCGCATCGGGCAAGCCGAGCGGCAGGGATTCTAGGAGGCCAACCGCCTGGGCTGGGGTCAGATGGTAGGCTGCGATCGCCCAGGGATACAAGGGGGGCAGGGGCGTATCGAGCGGGGTGGTAGATGGATGAACCTGCAGGTTGAGCGGGGTTGCGGCAGAGGACGCGTCGTCTTTCTTTTTGCGTCGCTTGGCTGCAGAGGCCGTGGGGAGGGCGATCGCGGCTGTCTTCAAGACCCAATCCTGGCGATCGAGCCCCGGAAGCTGCTCGGCCACTCGTTGGCCGAGGGCCACCTCGTCGAGCGCCATCGGATAAGGCGGTACCTGAGGACAAGCGTTATCCACCGGCACCGACTGCGACGTTTGCCACACCTCTCCCCAGACCAAAAACACACCGTCGAGGGTCCAACTGCCGTGCAGAATCGCCATGAATGTTGTCGCTACCTAGTTCCACTCGGCCCGAGCCCGCAGATCCGACGCACCGCTCGAGCTCAGTGCTCCAGCCCCACGTCCGCGATCCGCCAACTGTTCCAAGATCATACGGGGTTTCAGGCCAGGTGCTACAGGTCAGATGCTACAGCCCATGGGAAAGTGCAGGTTCAAATGGCAACTCGACCCGAAAACTGGTCTGCCCGTCACCGCTGCAGATTTCCACATCACCACCCAGGTGCTGACTCAACTTCTTCACTAGGGCGAGGCCCAGGCCCGTCCCGCCTTGCTTCCACGGATCATTGCTGGGTACCCGATAAAACTTATCAAACACTCGCTCTAGTTCTGCAGCTGGAATTTCGACCCCTGTATTGGTCACCGTCAGTTCCAAATTTCGCCGAACCTGACGCGCCTGAATCCGAATCTCGCAGTCCGAAGGGGTATATTTACAAGCATTGTTGAGCAGCTCCGCCACAATGCGTTCTAGGCCGGGCACATGGGTGATCACCGTCGGTAGGTTGTGGGGAACGTCTAGGGTGAGAGTTTGCTGGCGATCGCTCGCCCGCTCCGTAAAAATTCCGACCAGTGGTGGCAGCCAATCTTGCAGCAAAATCGGCTTCAGATCGAGGTCTTGGGTGTCCGCATCCAGGCGTTGGAGGTCGAGCAAATCATTGATTAGCTGGCTTTCGCGCTCGCATTCGTTGCGCAAAATCTCGAGGTAATGGGCGACTTTCCCCTGGATCAGCATCAGATGGGGCAACTCGGTCTGAAGCTCATCCTGACGGCGCTTGAGGGCGACATCGAGCATCAAGATCCCCATTTTCATGTTGGTCATGGGCGTACGGAGCTCGTGGGAAACCGTGCTGAGGAACTCGTCCTTGAGTCGGTTAATTTTTTCGAGCTCGGCGACCTGAGCCTGGGCGGCTTGGTAGAGGCGGGCTTGGCGGAGGGCGATCGCGCATTGGTTGGCGGCTTGCTGGACGAGGCGAATTTCGCGATCGCTAAAGGCATAGTCTTCATAATTCACCAGCCACAGATCGCCCAACACCCCCTCATTGTCAAAAATCGGACAGGCCAACATCGCCACCCGCCCCCGCACCGGACTCGGCGTAATCGAGCAAAACTGAAAATGCTGGGCCTGGAGCAGCTGATTATAAATTTCGGGATAGTTCGACATCTTCGCCACCCGCCCCTGGGAGGTGGGCAGCGTGGTGACGTACTCGTAATAAATGGTCGAAGTTTGACGTTCAAGGTCGTACAGAGCCGCGTTGCAAGCGCCCATGCCCATGACTAGGGCCAGCTCCTGGACTGCCTTTTGCAGAATTTGGTTTTCGTCCAAGCTGTCGCGCACCTTGTCGGTGATGCGCTTGAGCATCGCCTCCCAGTCCAGGGCCTTTTGCAGCTGGGTGGTGCGCTCTTGCACCTGGGTGTCGAGGTCAACATTGAGGTGATCGACCTGGGCGCGCAGCTCGTTTTGCTGCAGTGCCACGGTCATTTGGGTCACGACTTTCTTGAGCAAGTCAATGTCACTGGGCTGCCACTGGCGCGGCCCCGTGCATTGCTGCACCACCAGCAGTCCCCACAATTCTTGTTCCAGAAAAATAGGCATGACCAACTGGGCCTTCACCCGCAGCTGGCGCAACAGCCGCTGTTCCGTGGCGGTTAGGTCGTCTTCCTCCACATCCGCCACGGGATAGTAGGATTCCTCATGCCAGTCCTGCAGGCTGTTCATCACCCAGGTAACACAGCGCTCGTCCTCGGCATCCAGGGGCCAATCGGGTGCCACGGACTGGGTCACCAGGTGAACCTGCTTCCAATTTTGGATGCGATAGAGCAGGACGCGATCGGCCCGCAGCAAAGGCCACAACTCCTCAACCGCTGTCTGAAGAATTTCGTCGAGGGGCGCAAACCGCTGCACCTTTTGGGCAATGCCCGAAAGCAATGCCTCGCGAGCGTCGTACTGAAGTCGCTGGTGGCCGAGCCAGGGCTCCTTCGAGAGGGCGCGCAAATAAATCATCAGGCCGTTGTGGTGCGGGACGAGACGAATCCAGAGGATTTCGCCCGCGTAGAGACTACGGCTTTCAAGTTCGAGAGGAATTTGTTCCTGGAGCGATCGCTGACACGCCCCATAAAATTCCGACTGCTCCGCCTGCAGCCGAGGGAAACAGTCCCAAAATATCCGCCCTTCTAAATCTTGGCGATCGCGCCCGAAATAGCCCAGGGCCTGGGAGTTGAGGTAGCTAATTTCTCCGCTCGCCGCTACTATCATCACCCCTTCGCCGAGCTGCTCTAGGGCCGCCTCTGCGCCGACCAGCACAGGACGCTGAACCGCCGCAGAGCCTACGGAGGAGCTGATAGAAGAAGAGCCGACAGGGGAAGACCTTACAAAAGACACATGCTTCCGGGGGTAAGGGGCGATCATGCTCTGAAGGAAAGACCGAATGCTTGAATACTTAATGTAGTATTAGAAACCGAAAAAGACACCCCTCTACTGAAGGGATTCTGGCAGCGGGTGTCAGGCGATCGCCTCAGGGCCTGGGCAAGCAGCGCAGCAGCTGGGCAACCGGGTCAGGATGGGCGGTTAATCTTCTCGAAATCTTTACAAATAGGACTGCTCAAGCTTAGCGTGTCGCGAGCCGAACGATCTTGCAACCAGCGTCGAATGGCCTGGGCCGTGGGGCCGTCGTCGCTATTGCGAGGGGGCGAGAGGCGCTGTTGGTTGGCAGGGTAGGGGGCGAATTGCGATCGCAAGCGAATCAGCCGCCAGGATTCTGGTTCTGGAACCTGAGCTAACACCAGCTGGTGAAACTGCTGCAAGGGTTGGAGCTGTGCGTTGACGTACTGCCGTTCTAGGGTGGTGAAAAAATTTGACCAGGGGCGCTCCTCCAGGTTGCGGGTTCGAGAGGGGCTCGATTTGAGCATTTCCGGCAACGAGAACGTAGGTCAGCGGCGGGGGATTGGTGCGCAAGCTGCCCGAGGGGTCGCCCAGGCGTTGGAGGGCGCGGTTGAGATATCCCGGTAGCGCCAGGAGCAGGGCGTCGGTCAGCTGGGCGATATCGGAGAGGGGGGTGGGGGCAGCGGAGCATTGATTCGGGGAAGCCGGGGAGAGCTTGTCGATGGCCTCGACGCTCAGCCCCGGAGTCATTGTCCCCAGCAGCAGCGTCACTGCGACCAGGCCGGCGCCGTAGCCAGTGGCCTTGTTTTTCGTCCAGTTTCTAGACCCATGCATCACGCGAATCATTCAGCCCCCAGGCCTCCAAGCCCCTAGCCCCTAGCTCCTAACCATTGCCGATTTCATCACATTTCGTCACAAATGCGCGCAAATGCCGCCGCCGGATCCGCCGCTTGGGTAATCGGTCGGCCAATCACCAAATAATTGGCCCCAGCCCGGAGAGCCGCTCCCGGCGTCATCACCCGCTGCTGATCGCCCTGGGCCGCCCAGGTGGGCCGCACGCCCGGACAAACCAGCACCAAATCCTTGCCACACACTTGTCGAATGCCCCCAATTTCCTGGGGCGAGCAAACACAGCCGCCAATGCCGCTGTCCTGGGCCAGGAGGGCCAGCTGTTGGACGTAGTCGAGCAGTTCGAGGGGAATTTTGAGTTCAAAGGCGAGCGATCGCGAACTCAGACTCGTCAACACCGTCACCGCCAGCAGCGTCGGCGGCTCTTGGCCCACGGCCACCGCCGCTGCCACCGCTGCCTGCTGGGCTGCCTCCAAGGCGACTTTCCCCGCTGGCGCATGAACGGTCAAGAAATCGACGCCGTAGCGTGCCGCCGCCCCACAGGCCCCGGCCAGGGTATTGGGGATGTCGTGGAATTTGAGGTCGAGGAAGATTTTTTTGTTGCGGCTTTTGAGGGTTTGCAAAATCTCGGGGCCAGCACTGACAAACAGTTCGAGGCCGACTTTCCAAAAGGAGGCAGCGGGAATGCGATCGAGTAGGGCGATCGCATCCTCAGCACTGGGGACGTCCAAGGGAACAATGATGCGATCGGCAGCAGAAAGCGACATAGAAAATGGAACGTAGAATTCGTAATTGATAACCTCGGTGGGGACGAGCCGCGCTCGTCCGGCTGTTCGGCGGTTACTGAACCAGCCTCACAAATCGTTTTTTGCCCACCTGCACCACCTTACCGATCAAATCCTCCGCCTCGAACAACTGATCGGGATTGGCCTGCTTCTCGCCATCGAGCTTAACCGCACCCCCTTGAATTTGGCGTCGAGCATCTGAGGACGACGCACACAGACCCGTTTTGCCGAGTACGACAAAGAGCTTGGCCGGAAAAGCCAGATCGGCCATGGTGGCAGCGATCGAGCACTCCGGCACCACTTCCGCCTGTTTGGCATCGCCCTGCACCAACGCCAGTGAGGCGTTTTGAGCCTCCTGGGCAGCTGTTTCGCCGTGGTACTGGGTGACCACCGTGAGGGCTAGGAGCTTTTGGCGATCGCGCGGATTCTCCGGCAACCCCTCCAAGGCCAAATCTGTCAACTGTGTGAAATATTCCACAATCAAGCTATCGGGGATCTTCTCCAGCTTGGCGTACAAACTCAGCGGCCCCTCATTCAAACCGACATAGTTTCCCAAGGACTTCGACATTTTTTGATGTCCGTCAGTGCCCAGCAGCAGCGGCAGCAGCAGGCCAAACTGAGGCGCACCCTCACAGCCATAGTGCCGCTGGAGATCCCGCCCAACCGCAATATTAAACTTTTGGTCAGTGCCACCGAGCTCAACATCAGCCGCCACAGCTACCGAGTCATAGCCCTGCATCAACGGATAGAGAAACTCATGCAAATAAATCGGCGTCTCCTCTCGATAGCGTTTGTCAAAGCCCTCCTTCGCCAGCATCTGGCCCACGGTCATCGTGGCAAACAGGGAAATAATCTCGTTTAGATCCAGCTTGGACAACCACTCCGAGTTGTAGCGAATCTCTAGCTTATCTTCGCTAAAATCCAGGACCGGCCTAAGCTGTGCCAGGTAGGTTTCCGCATTTTCCCGAACCTCCGCCTCCGTCAGCTGTTTGCGCACCTTCGACTTACCCGTCGGGTCACCAATGCGCGCCGTAAAATCACCAATAATCAGCACCGCCTTGTGCCCAGCATCCTGAAATGCCCGCAGCTTGCGCATCGCAATGCTGTGGCCCAGATGGATATCCGCCCCCGTGGGATCAATCCCCAGCTTAATCCGCAGCGGGCGGTCGGTAGACCGAAGCCGCGCCACCAGATTTTCCTTGGGATCTGAAGAGTCGGGCTGATAGGGAAAAATTTCACTGATGCCGCGAGAAAGCCAGGGGAATGCCGCCATTGAAAATAAAACGATGAAGAGTCGCCAATCTGAAGCTCGCCCATTATACTTGCAGTCTTAAGAGACTTCCCCTCTAAACTCACCCCCCTCATCTTCTAAGCAGAGGAATTGCTGTGTCCTCCAAAACCATGCCGGGCCGTGCGCCCAAGCCGTCGTCCCCCCTTTCTTTCAACCTGCTCGATGCTGCTGGCAAGGTAACGGGCGGCACCCTGCTTGGCGCACTGGTGGTTGGCAGCTCCCTCCTCGCAGGTTCCCTCGTGGGCTTGGCCACGACCTTCCGCAATTTGCCGGATGTACGCGGCATGAAGGGCTACTCCCCCACAGAGACAACCTATATCTACGATATGAAGGGGTCGCTGCTGTCTAGTTTGCATGATGAGGCCAACCGCGAGGTCATGCCGCTCCAGAAGATCTCTCCGCATCTGAAGCGGGCCATCATCGCCATGGAAGACGGGCATTTCTACGACCACAGCGGCATCAATCCCACCGGTATTGCCCGTGCCACCTTGGCCAACTATACCAGTCGCGGTGTGGTGGAAGGGGGTTCAACGATTACGATGCAGCTGATCAAGAACCTGTTTCTGAGCCCAGAACGTGCCCTCAGCCGCAAGATCGCCGAAGCGGTCTTGGCCATCCGCCTGGAACAGGTGCTGGAGAAAAACGAAATCCTGGAACTGTACCTCAACCAGGTGTATTGGGGACATAACACCTACGGAGCCGAAACGGCCGCGCGCAGCTACTTTAACAAGTCTTCCGCCGACTTAAATTTGGCAGAAGCATCGATGATGGCCGGGTTTGTCCAGGCTCCCGAGTCCTACAGCCCCTTTGATGGCAATTACAAGCCCTCGAAAGCGGGTATGGAAATGGCCAAGAAGCGCCAGTCGATCGTGCTGCAGCGGATGCTGGAACTGGGCTGGATTACCCCAGAGGAGAAAAAGGTAGCCCTTGCCCAGCCCATCAAGCTGGGCAAGGTGACGTCATTCCGTCTGAGTAAGATGCCCTACGTCACCGAAGCCGTCGTTCAGGAACTCAACGATCGCTTTGGTCGCGAGGCCGTACTCAAAGGTGGGATGCGAGTCCAAACAACGATTGATTCCAAACTGCAGCGCCAAGCTGAGGAGACCGTTAGCTATTGGGCGGCCAAAACTGGTACAGCGTCGGAGCCGACCAGATGGCCTTGGTGGCCGTTGATCCCCGCACCCACTACGTTAAGGCCATGGTCGGTGGGGTTGATTACGACCAGAACCAGTTCAACCGCGCTGTGGATGCCTATCGTCAGCCCGGTTCTTCCTTCAAGCCCTTTGTCTACTACGCAGCGCTTGCAACCAAAAAGTATTCCCCAGATACGCCCATCTCCGATTCCTACGTGAGCTACCGAGATGGCGATGGCTACTACACGCCGCAAAACTATGACGGCTCTTACATGGGTTCCGTGAGTTTGCGGACTGCCTTGTCTTACTCGCGCAACATTCCTGCGATTCGGTTGGGCCAGGAAGTGGGCTTAGACAAGGTGATCGAAATTTGCCGCATCTTGGGCATCCAAGCGCCGATGGATCCGGTGATTTCGCTGCCCTTGGGAGCTACAGGCATTACACCGATGGAGATGGCAGGTGCCTTTGCAACCTTTGCCAGCGGTGGTTGGCATTCGCCACCGACCTTTATTGCCCAAGTGACGGATAGCCGGGGTCGTGTAATTCTTGACAATACTCCGCGTCCTCAGCTCGTGTTGGATCCCCAGGCTGTAGCGGGTTTGACCTCGATGTTGGAAACGGTGATCAATAGCGGTACAGCCAAGCAGGCCGCCATTGGCAGACCTGCTGCGGGTAAGACTGGGACGACCAGCTCCGAGCGCGATGTCTGGTTTGTGGGCTATACGCCCCAGTTGTCCACGGCGGTGTGGATTGGCAATGATAACTATGCGCCCCTGGCGGGCGGTGCTTCAGGCGGAACGACGGCGGCTCCGGCTTGGGCCGATTTTATGCGACGGGCACTGGCGGATTCTGCGGTGGAGCCTTGGCCACAACCTTAGTTTGCTTTGGCCATTCTTTTTTGTTGAAGCAAAGTTTGCCAAGCCTTGATCTCGTCGTCGCCGGGTAAAGAAAATTCGATGGGGCAGCTCACGGCCAGAAGATGACTTTGGCTGAACTGGCTCACAGCCTTAAGCTGAATCGAGAGGGAGAGCAGTACAGAGGATTTTGGGTCTTTTTTAGCACCACTTTGACGCAGTGGATGTAGAATCAGCGCCTCCTGAAGGGGCTGGGGTCCTTTGTCGCTCATGACTGTGAAGACTTCTTTGAGGGTGCGCTCAGGCGGAATCATGCTGTGGTTTTGAGAAATGCCCTCGTTGGGTGTTATACGGGCGATCGAGCGGCTGCGACCTTGACCATTGGTCAGCCAGCTTTCTTTCCAGTTGATGTAGACGGCATAGGTGCTGGAGCGATTCTCGAGGGTGAGAGAGAGCAGGTCGAGGGTGTTGTCTAGGGCAATACCGCTGCTGAGTTTGATGCTGATGAAACCCTGGAGGGCGATCGGCCCCAGTTGCTCTTCGAGGCCGCGATCGAGGGCGACTTGATCGGGGCGCACCACAATTAACCCAGCCCTTTCCTGAACGCGTTTGGCTTCTTTTCCGGCCAGAAAAGATTGACGGGCCCGATAGCTCACGTAGACCGCGAAGGTGACGTAAAGAACCACGATGAGAACGTCGAGGGAGGTCATAGGGAGATGGCGGAGGACGCTGGGTTAGGCTTGTGATAACACGCGCAGCAATTCTAGTCCAGGGTGGTTCTGTTGGCTTCAAAGCAAGTGACTTCAAATCAGGCGGCTTCGAATCAAGTGGCTTCAAATCAGGTGGCTTCGAATCAAGTGACTCCAAAAGTGTGGCGGCGTTGGGTACTGGAAGGGGTGCTGGGAGGGCTTGGGATGGCGATCGCCGCGCCTCCCTTCGGACTTTGGCCCTTGGCTTGGATTTCGCTGATGCCGCTTTGGCGCTGCGCGTTTTCAGCATTGTCTGGGCCTGCCTTGATGACCGCACTGGTCTGGGGCTTGACTTACAACGGCATCACGCTGCATTGGGTTTGGGGCTTGCATCCGCTGACCTGGATGGGGATTCCGGTGGGGGCAAGTTGGGCGATCGCCTGCTGCTGCTGGCTTGCGGTAACCGTTTGGACGAGTTTACCGGCATTGTTTTGGATGATCGGGATGCGCAGCCTCTTGCGGGTGCGTCTTCGACCAGGGCTGCGGCTGGTGTTGGGCGTAGGCCTCTGGTGTGGCCTAGACGGGTTACTCAGTGGTAGTGCGCTTTATTGGGATCCCTTGGCCCTGACCCAAAGTCCAGGAAATCGAGCGATTCTGCACCTAGGACGGCTGGGAGGGCCGATGTTGGTTACAGGGGCGATCGTGGCGGTGAATGGACTGCTGGCGCATGGACTGCTGGCGCATGGATCCCTGACGAATGGACTACTGGCGGCGCGTCGGATGCGGTGGAGGAGGGCGATCGCCACAATGCTCACCCCAAGCGTGGCCCTGCTACTGCTGCTCCACGGCCTGGGCGGTTGGCTCGCGGCCCAGCCTCTGGCGGACGATCCGACTCAAGCGTTGTCTGTGGGCGTGATTCAGGGCAATATCCCGACGCGGATTAAGTTGACAGATGCAGGTATAACGCAGTCGGTGCAGCGTTATACCGAGGGCTACCGAACCCTAGCCCTGGCCGGAGCCGATGCCGTACTGATGCCAGAGGGGGCGTTGCCGTTTGTGTGGGCGGAGTCCCAGGACTGGGCCCGACCCCTGACGGATGCGATTATGGCGGAAACTGCTGAAAACTCGAGTACCAAGCCCACGGTCGCCTGGGTAGGAGCGTTTGGTCGAGCGGGTGATTCTGCGGATGATTCTGCGGGGGAGGTAAGCGGCGATCGCTACACCCAAAGCCTGTTTGGTCTGGTTCCAACGGCCCGACAAAACCGCCCTGAACCGCCCCAAATCAGCCGTTATAACAAAACCAAACTAGTGCCCCTTGGCGAATACATTCCTCTAGAAAGCAGCATTGGTGCACTGCTCGGACGAATTTCCCCGTTGCCTGCCAGCATGGCACCGGGCTCACCAAACCAGCAGTTCGAAACGCCCTGGGGGCCGGCTGCAGTCCAAATTTGTTACGAACCGGCCTTCTCGGCGATCGCCCGTCGTCAGGTCGCTCGAGGGGCGCAATGGATTTTGAGCAGCGCCAACTTAGATCCCTACAGCGAGGCGTTGATGGCCCAAAGTGAGGCCCATGACGTGATGCGGGCGATCGAAACCGATCGGTGGCTGGCTCGCGCCTCCAATACGGGCTACTCGGGCTTTATTGACCCCCATGGTCGAATCCTGTGGCGATCATCTGCCCAAACGGCGGTGGTTCACTTAAAGACGATCTACCGTCGCCAAACCCAAACCCCTTACATTCGCTGGGGAGGACTGGACAAAACAAGTCGGCATAGGTAGGAAATAGGTAAGAAAAAGCCCCTGGGCGTCTTTCCGTGTTTCGACTCCAGGGGCTTTTTCTTTGACTTTCACTCCTCACACCCCTAGATAGTAATCCAGGAGTGGGAAGCATCTGTGACGAAGCTGTGCCACTTTATAAAGCTGGCACATAAGCAATAAATCTACAAGTTCCACTTTACAAAATCGGCGCAAGAGCAGATCAATCCGGTTCCACGATGGCCATTTCATGCTCTGCTGACCCAAATTAAACAGTATAAACATGGGACTCTTGTCTCCCCTTTGCCCATGCTTATCCCACTCGCCACCCAACCTGGAACCCTCTACGGCGTGAGTGCAGGGCCTGGAGACCCTGAACTGATCACGGTTAAGGGCTTGAACTGCTTGCAGCGATCGCCCCTGATCGCCTTCCCCGCTGGCCTGGGGGGAAAACTCGGCCTAGCCGAGCGCATCATTGCCCCCTGGCTGCTGCCCCACCACCAAACCCTGCCGTTGCATTTTCCCTACACCCGTGACGAAGCCAGCCTGACCGCTGCCTGGGCCTTGGCGGCGGCCCAGGTTTTGCCTTATCTGCGGGCCGGTCAGGATGTTTGTTTTGTCAGCGAGGGAGATGTCAGCCTCTACAGCACCTTCAGCTATTTGGCGCATTTTGTCCGAGCCCAGGAGGCCTCAGTGGCGATCGCCACCATTCCCGGTGTCTGCTCTCCCCTGGCCGCTGCCGCTGTGCAAAATCTGCCCCTGACGCTCCAGCACCAGAAGCTGGTGATTTTGCCCGCGCTTTATAGTGTTGCAGAACTGGAAACCATCCTAGAATGGGCCGATGTCCTGGTTTTAATGAAAGTCAGCTCGGTTTATGCCCAGATCTGGCCTATCCTGAAGCGTCGCAATTTGCTTGAAAACAGCTATGTTGTGGAGCGGGCCACCGGGCCAGAGCAGCGGGTTTATGGGGATTTGGGCGATCGCCAGACCTACCTCTCCCTTACTTTGCGATTTTGGTGGTGAATGTGCGTCCCCTGGCGTTATTGAACGGGGAGTTGAACGGGGAGTTGAACGCGGAGTTGAATGCAAAGTTGAACGCAAAGTAAGGGGGCGATCGCCCACCCAGAACCCCAATCATCGCCGCAACCTGAACGGTATTTTTTCGTCATAATAGGAGCGTTCTAGGACGATTCCGACTCCAGTGCCAATTCCACTACCGACTCCACTACCGACTCCATTGCCTGCCCACCCGAACGTTCTTCGATGACTTTTCTCCCATGAACACGGTTTCTTCCTACCTCTCTTCCCAAGACTGGGCCCAGCGCCTCCGGCAACCCATGGTGCTGGCTACGGTTTTGTCCCTGGGTCTGCACGGCGTGATTTTTGCAGCGCTGCCTCTACTGGCTCGCGGCAGTGACAAGCCCGAGGAGCCCGAGTCCGTGTCTGTGGTGGAATTGTCGCCGGAGGAGGTGGCCCGGCTGCCCGCCTTGCCCAAGACGATGGCTTCAATCCCAACAACTTTGCCAATCCCCTGGTCACCCAGGATGGGGGCACCTCACTGCCCGTACCGGGTTCGGCACCCTTGGGCGACCTGACCACAGATTTTGATTTTTCGGATCCGTTGTCTTCTCCCGGTAGCTTTGGCCCGCCGCTCGATCTGCTGCCGCCGGTGCCGGTGGAGGGTGGCAATCCATCCTTTGGCGATTCGTCGTTTTTTGCCGGTGCGCTTCCTCCCTCGGAGCCTCTGCCTCAGTTTACGCCCCAGCCCCCAGCCCCTGCGCCCAAGCCAATTCCCACTCCAAAGAAATTCAGTGATGCCCAGCTCGAAGAACCTAAGGTCAATCTGGATCCGATGTCGCCCTTGACGGAGCTCGAGAAGGAGACCCCGCGCCCCTCCTCTCCGCAGCCGAGCCCAGGGGAGGCCAACAAGCTCGCCCAGACGCCACCTGTCCAGCCCTCTCCCTCGCCTGAGCCGACGCCAGCCGAGCCGTTGCCCACACCGGAGGAGGCCATTGAAGCGGAGCGTGCGAAACAGGTGGCGCCGCCAGAAAAATATGCTGCTGATGGCACTGGCCCCGATCGCGATCCGGAAGATATGATCAGCCGTCAGGAGCAGCTTACGGCAAGCTTTCCCGGCACTACGCTCGGCACAAAAACCACAAAGACTCTTGACCTGCCAGTGGATTTTCCGAAGTGTGAGCGCGATCTCCATACAGGGGTATTTGGAGCACTGGTTGCGCCCGAGGGCGGTGCTCCGACCCAGGTTGATGTGCTGCATTCCACGGGGGTGGGGGTGTTGAATCAGGAGGCGATCGCCGCGATCCAAGCCCAATCCTTTGAAAAAATGCCGAAGGGCTGCCCGCGTTGCACTATGTGGAAGTTTCTTTTAATGGGTCTGGCGAAACCTGCACGTCGCCCTAGCGAGTGACCATTTTCCGAACTGGGGCGATCGAGCGATCGCCCCAGTTTTGTACGTTGCTGAGTTTCAGCAAAAGCCGGACGAACAAAAGCCGGACGAACAAAAGCCCTCACCCACCAGGGGAGACGGACTTTGAATCCGGCTCCCCTTCTCCCATTTTGGGAGTAAGGGGCTGGGGGATGAGG